>JBBISE010000089.1:0-14137 GCA_037441445.1 Salinivirgaceae bacterium | reverse complement strand
ATTTTTTTAACAAAAAAAAAGGACTGTCTAGTCTTTTTAGACAGCCCCTTTTTTGCTTTTATGGGTTATATATTAACCTATGTGAGCTTTGTATGCATCAGCGCTAAGCAAATCATTTAGTTCGGCAGTGTTTGACATTTTAACTTTAATCATCCAACCATCACCATAAGGGTCTTTGTTTACCAACTCTGGATTTGATGTTAGTTTAGGATTAACCTCCAATACTTCTCCCGCAACGGGCATAAACAAGTCAGAAACAGTTTTAACAGCCTCAATTGTACCAAAGACTTCTCCTTTGTCCAAAGTTTCGCCTTGTGTTTCAATTTCAACAAATACAATGTCGCCAAGTTGTTGTTGTGCAAAATCGGTAACACCAATAGTTGCCACATCGCCTTCAGCCGTAATCCATTCGTGTTCTTCTGTAAATTTGATATTAGCAGGGACATTCATAGTTTTTTGTTTTTAAAGATTATTTGCAAAGATATACATTTTTATGTTTGTCTTTTCACTTTGAATAAGATTCTATTTCGGAAACTAATTTTGCAATTTCCTTGTCATAGTCAACCTTTTTTGTAACATCGATAGCAACAAGGGCAACCTGCTCAACATCATGATCATCCTCATCATAAATAGGGACATAGGTCTCCGACAAATATACCGACCGTTTCCGGCTTTCAATTTTCTGGATTTTTTTCTGCGAGTTTCCTGCCATTACCTCGGCCCACAATTGCGAGAATTCCTTTCTGGATGCTTCATCGGGAATAGTAAAAGCATCAAGATATTTTCCCACCATTTGGCTTGCAGGGAAACCCAACAAGGCTGCCAGGGCATCATTAATTTTGGTAATTTTCCCCTCCGGGTTCAGGATTGCCAACATTGTGTGGGTATTTAGCGTGGCAACAATGGCTTTAAGCTCGGCTTCCCGCTTTTCAGTTTCTTCCTGTGTTGCCAACATCTCTTCCATGTTCTGCCGCATCTCTTCCTCGTGTTGGGCCAGGATGTCCTTTTGCTCCCTGGATTGTTTCAACAAATCGGCAGTTTTGATGTTTATTTTGACACTATTTACGGTAGAAGCAATGTTTGCGCCCAACTTTTCGACAAATTCAATCTCGTGAGCCCCGAAAGGTTGGTAACTTAATACTTCAACTACGCCCAGTGCAACATCGCCACTTAATAATGGGGTTATCAGGATATTTGTTGGGACTGGGTCAGTTGATAATTCGGGCCTGAGAACCGGAAATTCCTTTGGAGCATTGACAATATGGAGGGTCTTTTTATCCTGAGCAACCCGTCCTATCATTTCTTCGCCCGGCCTGACTGACTTTACCACAACTTTAGGATGTCCATAAGCATGTGCGGCTATCAAATAGTACATTTCGTCACGCGGATCGTTGTTGGAGATAAAGAGGGCGCATTGCGGTTTATTCATATACAAACAAATATTCTTAACAATGCTGGCCGACAATTTCTCCAGATTATCGTTGTTTAAGCGCAAAATTTCGCCAAATTGGGCGATACCCTGTGTAACCCACGATTGTTTGTCGTCCTGACGCTTCTGAATTTCTTCTTCAACACGCGACTGGATAAGGCTTTCCCTCATTTGGTTCAGTGATTTTCCCAAAAGGTCATTTTTACTTAATGGCTTGTATTCTGCCTCAAGGTTTCCCTTGCCAATTTCAGAGGCAAAGCCAGCAATGGAGTTTAGCCCGTCAATCAAGCGATTGACGCCCATAGCCATGGCACTAATCTCATCGTTGGAATGGTTTTTTAATTTGTACTTGTAGGCTATGTCTCCCTGCGAAATTCTTTGCAATGAATTGGTTATGGCTGAAAGAGGTTTGGTAATAAACCGGGCAATCACCCAAACAAATCCACTAAGTAAAACCAGCCCAATTAAGCCGGTAAGAATCGAGTAATAGAAGCTTTTGTTGGCCTGCGCCAATATAATGCTTTTGGGCGAGGCCAGAACAAGTACCATACGCGGAGCGTCCTTTGATATTTTGAATGGAGCAAGGGCGAAGAAGCATTCTTCCTTATCGAATGGATTTACTCCTTCAAGCAGAGCACTTTGGCCTGTAGATCTACTGGCAGCAATGGCTCTATAAAAAGAAGAATCATAGCCCATGCTGGCAAAATCCTTTTTTAACAGCGAATCTCTTGTATGTGTAATGAGAACGTCTTGGTGATCAACAATAAATACACTTTCCTTTCGATGTGTAATATTTTTCGAAATGTACCCTTGCAGATCGCTCGAATAACCGTCAATGCTTACTACCCCGATAAATTTATTGTAATGCAACACTGGCACCGTATAACTATTCTGCAAAACCTGTGTATTTTGATAAGAACGAGTGTGTGGGGGAATGACAGTTTCGTGAAGATTATGGAGTGTTTCACCATAGATTTCTGTACCGGAAAGGTCACTGGAATCATATTCAATGGTGCTTTTTGTCCTGAAAAAAGAAAAGCTAAGGTTTTCGTCGCCCGTAAACACGGTCTGTGGCTCTACTATGGTTCTGATGGAAAGAAACATCGGACTGGCATATAGCGTTTGTCGCGAAATATTTTTATAAATATCAAACCTATAGTTTTCCTGAATACTTTCGTATGTTTGTACTAATTCACCCATAATCCGGGCCGAGCTTATATACTCCTGCATAAACATTTTTGCCTTTTGACTAGCGGCCCCCGCTGTTTCCCGCATCTTTAATTTGCTGGTTTTTAGCGAGTTTTCTTTTATCTTAAAACTAACAATCCCAATGCTTGTCCCGAAGATGGCCACTGCTGTTAATAAAATTAAAAACAGCATTTTATTGTATATCTTCATTTTCATACCCATAGGTTCAAACTTTTATTGTTTAAAGTAATACAAAACTCACATATGCAACAGTTATTCTATTGAATTTATAGAACTGATTCTCTCGCCTTTTTTGTAAATTCTGTTCATATCGTTCGGTAATTTATGTAAGCTCAATAGTTTGTAACTCCTTTTCTGCTTCTTCCCATATTTCCGATATCTTATCAATGGTTCCCAATGCATTACCGTCCGCATCCTGCAATGCAACTTGTTTCTCAAAATGTCTTGACAGATTGTTTAATTCATCCAAACCCAAATAGGTCATTTTCGTTCGAAAACCAATTATTCTGGCTTTTAAAGGATCCCAGTCGGTTGTAATTAACAATTGTCTCATTTCCTCAATCTGGTGTGGGACGGCTTCCCTGTATATTTTCAGAATATTCTGAATCTTACGGATATCTCCTTTATATACTTTAAACAGGTGCGAGAGTTTAATGTACTTGAACTGCGATTCGTTTTTTAAAATCTCATTTAAATCTACCAAAGGAGCTTTCAACTCTTTTTCGGCCTTCTTTTTAGCTCCTTCAATTTTCTTAACCTTCTCCAGTTTTTCTTTTAATTTTTCAATCTGACGTTCTTTACGTTTTTCTTCACTTATGTCAATGGCTACGTTAACAACCTTGAAAGGTTCTCCATTCTGATCATAAATGGGGGTATAGGTCTCATGAAGCCAATATTCCTGTCCCAGATATTTTGCGTAAAACTCCTGAACAATGGTTTCTCCTGACTTAAGACGTCCCCAAAAGACTGTTCGTTGTTCAGTTTTCTCTTTGCTATTAAACTCGTAACTGCCAATTTTCTTTCCAACCACCTGGTCTCTTGTCATTTGAAACAGCTGCAAAAGTCTGTCGTTTACCTCGGTGATATTTCCGCTCATATCATACTCGATGTAAAGGATTGCACTGGAAACCGAGTGGATGAACTTCAGGTATTGTTCCTCACGTTTTCTCGACTCTTCCTGGGTGGCGGTCATTTCCTCCATATTCTGACGCATTTCCTCTTCCTGTTGTGCAAGTTCATCGGCTTGTATCCTCGATTCCTCGAGCAATTTGGCGGTTCTGACGTTTATCCGCACCATGGAAAAAGTCGAGGCAATGGGAACCCCAACGGTTTCAACGAAAGCGATCTTGTACTCGTCGATGGTTTTTAATGATTCCAACTCAATCACCCCCAGTATCTCCTCGTTAACAATCAGCGGGGTAATTAAAACACTGCGTGGATTTGATTTTCCAAGCCCGGAAGTAATTTTCGAAAAATCAGCCGGAACGTCGTCCATGTAAATGGTTTGCTTTTCAATCAAACAACGCCCAACCGGACCCTGGTTTTCGTAAATCTCACTCTGATTTAGCCTATCTTTAGGGAACCCACAAGAGGCAAACAACTCAAGATGCTGATCATAAGCCGTTTTTTCGAGTAAATAGATGGCTCCACACTGCACTTCAACATAATCAACTAATTTGGTAATAATTCTTTGGGAAAGCTTATTCAGGTCATCATTATCATGTCTAAGCAAAACCGAAAACAAGTTTAACCCCTGCGAACTCCAGTTTTTTTGAAATTCCTCCTCCTTGCGTCGCTGTTTCTCGTGTGTGGCTTTCACCAAAGAGTCGCGCATGTTAAGAATGCTGTTTCCCAGAGTATCGTTTGTGCTTAAAGGTTTGAACTTATAATCGAAGCTGCCACCTTTTATTTTGTCGGCAAAAGCCAAGGTATGTTTTAATCCCACAATTACCTGGTTAACAGACTCACTCATTTGCTGAATTTCGTCCCCGGTCCGGATAGTAAGCTTCTGTATGCTTTGAATATTTCCCAAGGCTAACTCGTTCAACACCTTGGTTGTTTTCGTGAGCGGTGAAATAATCATATAGGAAATCAGAAGCGTAACAATAAGTAGGAGAACAAAGCCATAATAAGCAATCTCGCGGGTAAAATCCATGTGTTTGTTCACCTGCTCTATGATAGAAGTTAGTGGCATACTTATAGCCAAAGCCCAGGTAGTACCTGTATTTCCAGCTTCAAACGGCAGAAACACCGTATAAAGCCGTTTCTTTTGTTCGGGGGATAGATGCTCATAGTCAATTGTACTTCCGGCTTTGAGCCTTTCCTCAATCTGAAAAATCCGGGAATTGGCAGTATCCAGAGCAAGAAAACTCTTTCCAATCAGGCTTTTATCAGGATGTGCAATTATGGTTGATTTATCGGACACCAGAAAAGCAACAGAACCCGGGAAGGGCTTTATTGTGTCAACCATTTGTGTGAATTCATCCAACGCAATGTCAACACCAACAATTCCAGCAAATTCATTGTTGAGAATAATGGGAACCCCAATGGATGTCATCAAAACCTCCCTGTCTCCGAGTTTATAAAAATAAGGCTCGGTTATAAACTCCTTCTTGCCCATTTTAATGGCGTAATACATGGAATTGACATCATCACCACCAAAATTGACCGAATCAACAACATTAAGAATGTAATTTCCTCTACGATAGAATGTCGTTTTAATACGACCAAAATTGTTTGTATAAAGGGGGTTTATAAATCGAAATTCCCACGAATCCCAAACAGAGGCATACCTGGGGTTGTCATAGGCAATTTTCTGTAGCGCTGCATCGAAAAAACGCCGGGCTTGTGCTTTTGGGATGGTATTATAGGTGGCATAAGTGTTGCCCAACATCCTCATTTCTACCATTATTCCATTTAATTCCGCTTGAATTTGGCAACCATGGTTATAGGCCATGGTTTTAGCTAACTGTTTGGATTCTTTTACGGCAACACTTTCGAAGTCGTAGTTTATATACCTGAAGACAAGAAAGTAAACCAAAGCCGTTGACGCTGATATTCCCAACGCCAATTTCAAAACAAGGCTTATCCTGTATGTTCGAAACCGATATTTTTTTTCTCCTGTCATGGCTCAACGGTTTGTATTTCGTATCGTTAATATAATAAATTTCAGTGATAGAAGGTAATTTATCTTTTCTTCATGCTTTGCGTCATGTCAATGGCAATGTTATATACCTTAACTGGTTCACCGTAAGTATCTAGTACTGGGGCATACAACTCTGTTATCCACATCATTTTATCATTTATTTCTATTTCCTGGGTTATTTGTTTCGTATTCCCGTTCCTTAGCTCTATCCACAGATTGTCAAACATTGCCCTGTCTTGTTTTTTGGTGGCAAAACTACCTTGCCTCCTGCCTAACAGTTGTTCCTTGGGTACTCCAAGCATATTACAAAACTTAGGATTGATATCAATTAATGTTCCGTCCATGTCATATAGGGCAATCATTGACACTGTATTGATAGCGTCTATAAGGCTTCGCATATCGTTTTCGCGTTTTTGGGCTTCCTCCTGGGTAGCATGCATTTCCTCAATGTTTTGGCGCATCTCTTCTTCCTGCTGTGATAGGATTTCGGCTTGCTCCTGTGATTGCTTCAACAGCACGGCCGTCCGTTGGGTAATTTTTATGGAGTTTATGGTTGAAGCTGTTGTTTCTGTTGCCTTTTCTAAGAATGCTACTTCATATGGTTTAAATCTGTTAAACGAAACCAACTCAAGGACTCCCAAAACCTGGTCATTTGCTATAAGGGGCAAAAGGATAATACAGGTGGGGTTTGAATCTCCAAGACCACTGGATATGGTCACATAATTATCCGGAATATCTGTCAAAACAATGGTTAGTTTCTCGAATGCACAACGTCCAACCAACCCTTCTTCGGGTCGAATCTTGGAATGAATTAACTTCTTCCTGTCATAAGCAACAGCGGAAACCAGCTCATAATAAATATCCGCCGGATCGTTGTCCCGTAGAACGTACATTGCTCCCTGGCAAGCACCAACCTGATCAATGATAAAACTGATGACATCATAGCCCATTTTCTTTACCGACTCGGAAGATTGTCGTATTATTTCCATCAATTTACCGTTGTTCTCTGTGCTCCAGCGTTGAATCCGGTCATCTTCCTGTTTTTTAGCCAGTTCGTCTGCCGCATCCTGAAGGCTCTTTCTCATATCAAGCAGCGTTTGGCCAAGAACATCGTGTTCACTAAGTTTAGAAAAGTCAGCTTTAAGGTTGCCTGATCCAATTTCTTTAGCAAAGTTCAAAGCATCTAACAGTCCCCGGCTTAAGGTTTCAAGGCTGCGCTCCATCTCCCCAATTTCATCAGAGCGTTCATCGTCAGTAATGCGCTCAAAATCAATATTCCCTAATGCCAACTTCTGAATTAACCGCGTCGTTTGTTTAATAGGTCGCGTTATGGTAAAGGATAAATAAAAAATAATACCAGCCATAACTAAGAACCCTATCAGACCAAGGAAAACCGCAAAGCGCATGAATTTCCTGGCAGGGGCATAGACAATGTCCAACGGAACCGCAATGGCAAACGACCATGGCCGGGCATCGCCAATAGAAATTATGGGGGTGAAAGCGTAAAATATCTGCCGGCCCAGAGAATCGGTATCGACTAGCGTAAACTGCTTGCCTTCCTGAATTTTTTCAATAAGGGAGTGCCGCACTGAAAACGTCTCATCTGTTTCGGTAATCTTTTTTCCCAGATAGGCTGTAATTGGCGAAGAAACCCAGGTGCCGTTGTTGCTTAAAATGAAAGCATAACTATCATCAAATGATTGAATATTATTGCAAATAGTCTGAAAATAACTCAAATCGACATCTATTCCGGCAAGGCCAATATACTGGCTGTTATAGATAATGGGAGTGCTGAAATTGGCATTCATGATATTCTCATCAGCCTTACCAGAGTAGGAATAGTAGTGGGGATCGACCAGCATCTCTTTCTTTGAAGTTTTCATTTTGTAATAGTTGCTGTTTTTATCGTCTCCGTCCATATTTCGGTAGGTCTCGAAATAGGTAACCAAGCCGTCTTTTCGGTAATAACCATTCAGGAAACGCCCGTAATCGAGCTTGTAATTTTTGTCAACAAAGCGGTTTTCCCAGCTGGTAGCAACTGAAAGAAAACCCTTGTTCTGATCAATTATATTTTTCTGGGTTTCTAAAAAAATGGGCATGAAGGTGCTCCAATCGGTCCTGTAGAAGGTAGCCCCTATGTTGGCAATGGAACGGGAAACCTGAAAAATTCCATCGAGCTCGCCTTTTATCTGGCGTGCATAACCCGATGAGTTTGAAATTGCAATGGTCTTGGCATATTCAATGGACTGGTTGGCACTACGTATGCTTAGGTAACTCATTGATACTGCATATACAAGGGTTGCCGAAGAAAGGATATACAAAAGCAACCTTCCTCTGATATTTAACTTGAGTCTTTCTGCAATATTCATATTCAATGAGTTATTAATTTTTCAGAGTCAATCATTGGCAGTTGCATCGAAGGCAATGCAAATAATTTTTACCGGAATGCCTTCTCTGTCCATTACCGGGCAATACACCTCGGTCAATTTTCTACTGGCACCGGGAAAATTGTATGTACGGGTCAACTTCACTTTTTCACCGTTGAAAAGATTGTCCCATAAGTCTGAATTCGAAAGTTCTTCGGGTTCTTCAATATCAATGTCCAAGGAGTTAAAATTCCTGCCAACAAGTTGGTTCTTGGCAATTCCTATGAAGTTGGAGAAGTTCTCATTTACATAGAGGTAATTCCCTGACATGTCGAAATGAAAAACAAAGGCTAAGCTATTCACCGCTTCCAAAACACTGTCAATCTCGGCCTCGCGCTTCGCAAATTCCTCCTGTGTAGCCTGCATCTCCTCTATGTTTTGCCTCATCTCCTCTTCCTTTTGTACCAGCTCCTCAGCTTGCAGTTTTGTTTGCTCTAACAATCGGGCAGTACGCTCGCTTACCTGTTTACCGGCAACGGTTGACGCAATACTAAAACTCACCTTTTCAATGAACTCTTTTTCATGCGCTGAAATTGGGTTAAACGACGCTATTTCAAGCACCCCCATGATATCCTCGTTCATTTTCAGGGGTACGAGCAATAAATAATTCGGGTTTGCCTTGCCCAAACCGGAAGTTATGTTCACATAGTTCTGAGGTACCTGACTCAGATAAAGTGTAGTTCGTTCAAAAGCACATCGGCCAACAAGAGCCTCTCCCATTTTGTACGCTTTGGTAATTGAGCGTTTTCTGCCCCAGGCGAGCGCTGCAATGGCCAAAAATTCTTTGTTTTCCTCCTCATCAATTGGATTTTCAATCTCCTGACCAACAAAAAGGACTCCCTGGTTGGCCTTAACATAATCGACTACCACCTTCAATGCCTGATAGGCATGCTGTCTGATATCCATGTCTTGTTTGCGAAGAACTTCGTTTGCCAGGGCAAGGCCATGGTTAATCCAGTTTTGGATTTCTTCGTCCTTTCTTCTCTTTTGTTCTTCATCGCGGGCTTTTTTCAAGTTCTTCTGCATCTCTAACAAACTTAGCCCCATTATATCTCTTTCCCCAAGAAGCTGGTAATCAACCTCGAGGTTTCCCTCTCCAATTTCCCGGGCAAAGCTGGCCATCCGAACCATTCCTTGAGTAAGCAGGTTTACAGAGCCGGCAATTTGGCCAATCTCGTCTTTTCTGTCAATGACCATTTTCTCATCGGCCTTAATCTCTCCCATGGCTAATTGTCCAATGACATTCGATATTTCAATTAAAGGCCGGCTTATCTGCAGTGACAACCAGTAAATTAAAAGAAGAAGAATGGCTAAACCCAACACGCTGATTATAAAGGCCATTGTATAGATATCATTTATCCTAGACAGAATTATCTCCTGTGGCACAACAATACCAAGGCTCCAGGGTGTTTCTGTATCACCCACGAATACGGGAGCAAAACACACATAATCGACCGTTTTATCATCATTTTCTCTGTAAAAAGCAATGGGAAGACCATTTTTTATGGCTGCACCGAAATTGTGAATTTCGTTCAGGGCCTCGAAGTCTTCCAAAATATTCCTGCCAATATTTTTCTTTTTTGGATGTGAAATAAAGACTCCCTGGTTTGACACGAAAAAAGCATACCCGCTTTCGAAAGGTTTTATTTTTCGAATCTGTTCATCGAACGTGCTAAGTGCAATATCAACACCTAATAGTCCGGCAAATTTTCCTTTATAAATCACAGGACTACAAAGACTTACCTCATGTATTGATTCTTCCTGAGTTCCGGAATAGCTGTAAAAATAGGGTTCTGTAATTACATTTTTTACGGAGGTTTTGATTTGATAGTACAAATCCTTGGTGTTATCCCCTGCCCGATCAATGGTATCAGTCTTGTAATTAACATTGCTATTTTGTCGGTAGTAATTGCTTCTAACCCTTCCAAAAGCATAATTGCTGCTAATTTGGTTCAATTCCCAGTGTAACCAAAGGCTAAGGATATGTTTATGACTGTGAATAACGTTTTTTAGGATATTTTGCGTCACACTATCTCTTGTTTGTTGTTTAAAATCAAGCATTTGAGAAAAACCAGAACCAAGTGTGACAACCATACTAAGGTCGGCGTTGAGGCTGGCCGATATCTGGCTGGCATTTTTCGAGGCCACTTGTTGAATAAATTCTTCGGCCTCGTTAAGGCTTGTTTTGGCTGTATTGTAGCTTAAATAACCTATGGTGGAAAGCAAAATAACAGTGGTCGATGTAAAAATAAACACCAGCAGTTTCGCCTTTAAAGACAGTGTTGTTTTCTTGGGTATGCTCAGCATTTTAACTTTTTTTTCATTACAGAACCAACTTTCTTTCTTCTAAACCTCAGTCGCTATCAATGGTGTGGGACACGTCAGTGGCAATGTTGATTATTTTATACACCTTACCATTGTTATCCTTTATAGGTACGTATGTTTCTGACAAAGTAATTGTTTTAAAGCCCACATCAATTTTTTGTAGTTTTGTGATGGTTGTACCTTGTCGCAACTTACGCCACATTGTTTCGTTTTCGAACTTATTTTGTTCTTTTTCAAAGCTACCCTGCTTCCTTCCTATCATTTGCTGACGGTTCACACCCAAAAGCCGCAGGAAATTCTCATTTATTTCGGTAATATGCCCGTTGGGATCAAACTCGGCTACCATGGAAACCTGGTTCACGGCATCAACCAACGATGATATTTGCTGATACCTTGCCTGAGCCTCTACCTGGGTTGCGTTCATCTCCTCAATGGTTTGTCGCATTTGCTCTTCTTTCGATGCCAATTCTTCGCTTTGTTGTTGCGATTGTTTTAGTAACCGGGCGGTTTTTTGATTTGTCCTGACGTTGGCTATGGTTGATGCCATGTCATCGCCTACTTTCTCGATATAATTTATTTCATATTCCTCGAGATATTTAAACGAAATGAGTTCTATGACACCCATCATTTCCTGATTGCTGCGCATTGGAACAACAATTATTACATTTGGTGTGGCTCCGCCGAGCCCTGATTTAATCCGTGGATAATTTTCGGGGATCTCCGTCAGGTAAATTGTCAGCTCTTCTGATGCACAACGGCCAACCAAGCCTTCTTCAGGTTTAATTTTACAATCCAGAAGTTTTTCGCGGCCATAAGCAATGGCTGAAGAAAGTTCGTAGTATATGTTCTGCGGATCATCATCGTTTTTTATAAAAATAGCCCCTTGAACAGCCCCCATATAATCTATGAGATATTTTAGGGCGGCAAACGAGAGTTCATCAAGGTTCTGATTATTTTGCCTCAGAATTTCCCCCATTTTGTTAATACCATTGGCTGCCCATTGATTGCGATCATCAATTTTTTTCTGTTCAATTTCCTTTTGGCGGCCTTCTTTAATATTACTGCGCATTTGAATCAGGGCATTGCCCAGTGTGTCCTTATCGCTTCGAAGCCTAAATTCTGTTTCAAGGTTGCCTTTGCCAATTTCCATGGCAAATTTCGAGGTTTCCACCATCCCATCAATGAGCGTATTGACCGCAATTGCCACTTCAGAGAGTTCATCTTCATTTTTGGGGATTAATTTCTGGTTCTCATCGAAAACGCCAAGGCTAAGATTTGCCAAAACTTCGGTTGTTTTCTTTAAAGGACTTGTTATTCTGTTGATTATGAGATACGAAGAAAAAGATATTAGGAACAAACCAAACAGCCCTACGATAATTGAAAGAAAAATATTGTGTCGGTCGCGCTCAGTAATTACCTTAATGGACGCTACCATCCCCAAAGCCCAGGGCTGCGACGAAGAGCCTATGTTAATGGGCGCAAAGGTAACATACATTTCGCTGTCCCGGGTTTGAAACGAAATGGGAACACCTGTTTCGATGTGTTTTACATAATGATACTCAGCATTATCGGCCAAACCAATCTGATCAATTTTCTTTCCAATTAACTTTTTATCGGGATGCGAAACAATAAACCCTTTGTTGGAAACTAAGAAAGCATAGCTTTTCGGAAAAGGCTTGACATTCTTGAGAACCTTGTCAAAACTTTCGAGTGGAACGTCAATACCAACAACACCTTGGAATGCCCCTTTTTTTATTATAGGAACTACCATATTGGCTTGCAGAATTTTATCTTCATCCCTATTGGTGTAGGAATAGTAGTAAGGTTCAATAACAACCGGCGCATTTTTCTCTTTTACAGTATTGTAAATTTTTCCCGAAAAGACCTCCGTTGGATTTTGTTCAACATAGTTACTCAGTACTATTTGATTATTCCAACGGTAGTAAATATGCCTGAAATTTCCAAGAATGGTGCTCCCAACCTGATTTTTGTACTGCTGGTGCAAACTGTCAATGGCATTATGCTCTAAAATACTCCAGCTTGAAAGGATGTCCTGAGAACCGGCTAACGTGTTTTTTAGCGTTTGAGCAAGATAGTTGCGGCGTTCCTTTCCCTGAATGGCATCAACATTCTCGAAAACCTGCTTCAGGAACAAAGCTGTATTCATGTAACTTGTTAAAGTAACTCTGCTTAGATTTGCATATTCGCGGCTGGTTGCGTCAACCAACCTGGTGGCACTTGAGATGGTTTGCTGATTGGTCTTAAACGATACAAAACCCAGTACCGACAGGAATAGAATGGAAGTGAGAAGGGTAATATTTATTATTACCTTAATTCCCAGATGTTTTCGAACAAATTTCGGTATTATTTTTCTCATCCGAAATGCTATTTTTACTCAATGTTCAATTAAAAAAAACAAATACACCCTGACACTTAAATATTTGCGTGGATGTAATGATTTTGCCAGTCCAACATCAACCGTCTGTCCAACAAACACAAATTGACGATTTCATCGACAGTGCCACTCAATGAATCTCCCAAAGTTATTAAATTCTTTTAATTTTCACCCATTTGACCATCGAAAGATTGTATTCTTTTAAAATCAGAATTTTTTAATCCCTATTATTTCACGCACTTCCCGAACTGTCTTTGACGCACTTTCGCGGGCTTTTTCCGCTCCCTGTCTTGCTGTTTTTCTAAGAAAATCGTCATTACTGTCCAACTCCTTCATGCGCGCATATATTGGGGCTGTAAAATTAATGACATCTTCTGCTAGCTGCTTCTTTAAATCACCATAGCGAATTGAACAGTTGGCATAAGCATCTTTAAAAAATTGCAGTGTTTCGGGCTTCGAAACAATTTCCATAATCGTAAACAGATTTTGAATTGGCTCAGCAATAGCTGAATTTGGCTCGGTTGGGCCTGAATCAGTTACTGCACGCATTACTTTCTTGCGAATTAATGCCGGATCGTCGGCCAGAAAGATGCCATTACCCTCAGATTTCCCCATTTTGCCTGTACCATCAAGTCCCGGAATTTTCACCAGTTGCTGTCCAAAATTAAAAGCATCGGGTTCCTTGAAATAATCAACTTTATACATATTATTGAACCTGCGTGCAAACACCCGCGTCATTTCCAAATGTTGTTCCTGATCTTTTCCAACGGGCACTTTTGCTGCGTGGTGAATTAAGATATCGGCAGCCATAAGGACCGGATAAGTTAACAAACCGGCATTTACATTATCGGGGTTTTGCCTGACTTTATCCTTAAAACTTGTTGTACGATTCAGTTCTCCAACATAAGCGTTCATGTTCATCAGAGTGTACAGTTCATATATCTCAGGAACGTCACTTTGCACGTAGATTGTTGCTTTATCGGGATTCAGTCCCGAGGCCAGATATTCTACCAGGGTTTGCCGGATATTTCCGTGCAAATCTTCCGGAGTTGGATGTGTTGTCAAAGAATGTATATCGGCAATAAAAAACAGGCAATTGTTTGTTTCTTGCATCTTTACGAAATTAACCATGGCACCGAAATAATTCCCAAGGTGCAACCTTCCGGTGGGACGAATCCCGCTTACTACTTTTTCCATATTCAGTAGGT
>JBBISE010000088.1:0-14140 GCA_037441445.1 Salinivirgaceae bacterium | reverse complement strand
TCTGTATTTTTCACCACGGAGACACGGAGAACACTAAGTTGCACGGAGTTTTTTTTAACCACATAGGCACATCGATTTCTCTTTGCGTCCTTGCGCCTTTGCGAGAGAAAACTTTTTTAACCACTAAGGTACGGACACAAAGGCTCACTAAGGAAAAGTACTTCTGAAATCAAAAATCGTGATTTCTTGTTCTTAAATCGGTCAGGCATTTTCTTCGTCTTCCGTCTTCCCTCTTCCCTCTTCCGACATCTTTAACCACATTCTTTTCATTTTCAAATTATCATCATTTTCAAATTTTCAAATTCTTCCCTTTTCTAACCAAAAATTTGCCTCTCACAGACAAAATGATTATATTGTAATCTGGAATATGATTAATTAATAATCATTTAAAGGTCGATAGAGATGAAAAGGTTTTACCACAGAGGCACGGAGAACACGGAGTAACACTGAGGAGAATGGTTGATTTGTAGGGAGGGTGTCTAAAAAGTCCCAAGCCGACGTCATTGCGAGGAGGCACGACGAAGCAATCTCCTTATTATCAGGCTTAATAGATTGCTTCACTGCGTTCGCAATGACAAATAGGCAACTTTTTAGACGGCCTCGTCCTTCTGAAATCGAAAATCGTTAATCCTTGTTCGTAAATCGTTGAATGGTTGATTGAGTCAAATGGGTTGCCCCCAATTAGCACATTATCACATTTTTACATTACCAAATCGTTTCATTTTCAAATTACCCATGCTTCTCTCATCCCACACCTACTTCAGCCTGCGATACGGCGTTCTGCCTCCCGAGCAATTGGTGAGGGCTGCCGCACGTGCCGGACATTCGGTGGTTGCGTTGACCGACATTAACAATACAACCGCAATACCTGATTTTGTGAGTGCTTGTCGTAAGTATGGCGTTCATCCTCTTGCCGGAATCGAGTTTCGAACCGGCGATAAATTGTTATATACAGGAATTGCCCGAAACACACAGGGTTTCCAGGAGCTGGCCGAATTTCTGTCGTTCCACAATATAAACCAAATCAGGCTTCCTGACCGTGCCCCAACGCTCGACAACTGTTTGTGGTTTTATCCGTTGCAAAATTTTCCAAAGCAGTTCGTTGATAACGAATGGATTGGACTTCGCCTGACCGACCGCAGCCGGTTAATCCGTGCAGGCAGGAATCTGTTGGACAGATGTGTAATTCAGCAGCCACTGACCTTTACCACCGAGTTGGGATACCAGTTTCACCGCCATCTGCGGGCCATTGACCACAACACACTGCTTACCAAAGTTGACGACAGCATGGCGGCCAGTCCCTTCGAGGTTTTACACACGCCACAAGCCTTAAAAACAGCTTTCGAGCAGTGGCCGCAAATTTATGCCAACACACAACGCATTTTATTGCAATGTGGTTTCGATTTCGACCTGCATTCTCCCAAAAACCGCAAAACCTACACCGGAAGCGTACCCGACGACCACAACCTGATACGAAAACTCGCCTGGGATGGCTTTGCTACGCGTTACGGCAGCGGATCAAAGTATGCCCGTGAAAGGGTGGAAAAGGAACTCGAAACCATTTGCAACCTGGGATTTGCGGCCTATTTTCTCATAACGTACGATATCATCAAATACAGCCTGTCGCACGGCATTTACCATGTGGGGCGGGGGAGTGGTGCCAACAGCATTGTGGCTTATTGTCTGCGCATTACCGATGTCGATCCGGTGGAACTCGACCTCTATTTCGAACGGTTTATCAACCCCAAACGCTCATCGCCGCCCGATTTCGACATCGACTACTCGTGGCGCGACCGCGATCAGGTGACCGATTACATTTTCAAGCGGTTCGGAAGCCGCCACACAGCCCTGCTCGGAGCCATGTCAACGTTCCAGACCAATGCTGCCGTTCGTGAACTGTCGAAGGTTTACGGGTTGCCCAAAGAGGAGACCGATTTACTGTTGTCGCGTCCCAACGACCCCAAAAATAAGAATCCCATTGTTACCAAAATCCTTTCGCTGGCAAGGCTTATGACCGATTTTCCCAATTTGCGCACCATTCATGCCGGAGGAATTCTGATTTCGGAGCAGCCCATTTTTGCTTACACCGCTTTGGACATGCCGCCCAAAGGTTTTTCCACCACGCAGTGGGATATGTATGTGGCCGAATCCATTGGTTTCGAGAAACTTGACATCCTTAGCCAACGTGGCATAGGACACATCAACGAAAGTGTTCAGATAATCAAAAAGACGCGAAACCAGGAGATTGATGCCCACAACGTTGTAAAATTCAAGACCGACCCCAAAACCGTCGATCTGCTTTATAGTGGCGAAACCATTGGTTGTTTTTACATCGAAAGTCCGGCTATGCGTGGGTTGCTGAAAAAACTGCGTTGCCGCGATTACATCACTCTGGTGGCCGCCAGCAGCATTATCCGCCCCGGTGTGGCGCAGTCGGGCATGATGGCTGAGTATATTCGGAGGTTTCATAACCCAAAGGGATTCAGTTATTTACATCCGGTGATAGAACAGCAGTTAGCCGAGACGTATGGCATTATGGTTTATCAGGAGGACGTGCTGAAAGTCTGCCACCATTTTGCCGGTCTCGACCTTGCCGATGCCGACGTGCTGCGCCGCATTATGAGCGGAAAGCATCGTAAAAAGGATGATATTGAACGTATTACAAAGCGTTTTTTCGAAAACTGTCGCCAACGGAACTACCCCGATGACATTGTAAACGAACTGTGGCGACAAATAGCCTCGTTTGCCGGATATTCGTTCTCGAAAGCCCATTCGGCCTCCTATGCTGTGGAGAGTTTCCAGGGTTTGTATCTGAAAGCGCACTATCCGCTGGAGTTTATTGTGGCTGTAATCAACAACTTCGGGGGATTTTACCGGACCTGGGTTTACATCCACGAGGCACGGCGGTTGGGTGCCGACATTGAGTTGCCTTGTGTAAACCGTAGTTTGCACTATGCAACGCTGCACGATAAAAGCATTTTTCTGGGCTTCGTTTTGGTCGAGTCACTCAAACAGGAAACCGTGAAACAGCTTGTCGATGAGCGCAATAGAAACGGACTGTTCAAGAGCCTTGCCGATTTTGTCAGTCGAGTGGGAGTGAGCATTTTACAACTCCGTATTTTAATCCGCGTGGGCGCATTTCGTTTTACCGGCAAAAGCAAAAGCACCTTGCTCTGGGAGGCACACATGTTGTGCAGCAAAACGCAACCGCAACAGGTTTTGCCGCGCTTGTTCGAGACAGAAGAACCCAAATTCGAGGTTCCTATAATGCAGGAATCAGCCATGGAACACGCTTACGACGAAATTGAGTTGCTGGGATTTCCCGTAACCATTTCCTATTTCGACATGCTGCAAACTAAGTTTCGTGGCACTGTTAACGCGTTGAATATCATGGAGCACGTGGGCAAAATTGTAAAACTGACCCTGTTGTTGGTCGATATCAAGTATGTTTGGACAAAAAAGCGCGAACTGATGCACTTCGGTAACTTTATTGACACCACCGGTCGGTTCGTTGATACCGTCCATTTCCCCGATACGCTCAAATCCTATCCCTTTACCGGTCCCGGTGTTTATCTCATCGAGGGGAAGGTTACGGTCGAATTTGGTCATCCATCCATCGAGGCGCATAAAATGGCACGGCTACCGCTTTTGCCTGATCCGAGGAACGAGAAACAGAGACATAGTTATGTGGGGAAGGGGGCGTAAGAATTATTTTGCTTTAACCATATATTTAAGTAATAAATCGGGATAAGAAAATCAAAATCTTGGGGATTATGGAAAAAACTTATAAATATCCTTTCTATTTAAGCAACGAACAAAAAATACTGTATCATTTTCAAAACACATACCTACTCTAAATTCTCCAATTTTAATGCGAAAAAAAGTTTTGTAGCCGGAGAGTTTCTTAATGTTGTTTATTTCAAGAAGATTTTCGGCTTTCTCAACGTTCAGGATTAATTCTTCAATCTGCGATTTTGTAGAATTGTCCATTTTCTTAATATCGCGAACGAAACTTGTTTTAAACTCGATTTTCATTTCCTTAGCTCTTTCAAAACAAGTGACTTTGAAACGTTTTGCGTTTTCATCCCCTTTTTGATAGCTTTACCCAAGGCTACCTCCTCCTTCTCTTCGTCAGAGAGAACGGTCGCCTTAATTTTCATTTTCTTTAACAGTTTGGAAATCAAAATAAAATCATCCTTATCCTCAATGTGTATGACTACTGTCTGCATCTCTTTCTGTTTTTGCAAATATACAAACTTATGTCAAAGAAGTTGCCAACAAGTCCGCATCAAATTTGTGCCTTTCATGCACTTTTCCATTCCTGTTTTTGGATTGTTTGGTTGAATGGTGTATCTTTATGGTCGATGTTCGAAACAGGGAAATATTTTTTAGTTTTCTTTTTAATGCCTTGATTATGAGTAGTTAATATCCAAATATAAAACGATAACCACACTAAAAAACAAAAATATGAAGAAATTGTACGTTATTCTAATGCTTTCATTGCTGGCACCCATGTTTGCCGCAGGTCAGTTAAGCGGGGACAAGATTGTTCCCTCAGACAATTATCCCACCTTCCAAGCGGTTGTTGACTCGCTTAATACACAAGGCGTTGCCGAATCGGGTGTCCGCTTTTTGGTTTCGGGAAACGAAACTTTTACACCAAGCCCGTTGACCATTACAGCATCGGGGAACGAAAGCGGTCGCATTGAACTTGTTTGGAACGGTCAGGGAGCCAAGCCCATTGTTAATTTTTCGGCCACCGAAGCTGCTTCCGAGGCAGGTTTTACGCTTTCCGGAGCTGACTATGTTACCTTCGAAGGTCTTGATATACGAAGCGCCGATGGTCTGCTCGAGCACGGAATCCTCGTAACCAATGCCTCGGCAACCAACGGAGCCCATTACAATGTTGTCAGAAATTGTGTCATTACCCTCAACAAAGGAAACGTCAATCAAACCGAAGCCGTCAGAGTTGGGCCGGCCATTGTCGCTGAAACCCTCGAAGGGAGCACAAACCACAACAAGTTTTACAACAACACCATTCTTAACACCTTTATTGGTTACAGTTTCGATGGTAATAACAGCAATACACTGTTAATGAGCGTTGGAAACGAGGTTGGCACCGAAAACGACGGACAAAGCACTATTTCAGACCTTGTTATGTGCGGTGTACTTATGGACGATCAAAACGGGTTCCGTTTGTTTAATACCACCATTCAAGACTTGACCCGCATTGGTTCAGGAACCACAGCCCCTGCCGCTGTGTCAACCATGAGTGGAAATCCCTCGGAACCGCTGACCAACGCCTTTGAAATATTCAACAACAGAGTTGAGTCGATAACCAGTTCATTTACAAGTTCATATGGACTGTATTTAAGTGCCCGCAAAAGCACTCATAATATTTACAATAACATTGTAAATGGCGTTACGGCCACTGGCGGCGGATCAAATACCGCCGATGGAATCATGGTTTTTAGAACCGATATGTTGGCCAATATCTATAACAACATGGTATCCGGAATTGCAGCCCCGGCTTCGGCGGTTTCTGGTAATGCAGCCACCCGAGGCATTAATGTGCGAAGTTATTTAAGGGCACAAATCTATCATAATTCGGTATTTTTGCAATTTACAACAACCAACGAGGCACACAATTCTGCCGCCATCTGCATTTACAACAACAGCGATTCGGTGGACATGCGCAACAATATTTTTGTTAACCTTACAACGTTTCCCGCAAATCCAACAGGACGCGCAGCGGCGTTCTTTAAGCGTACACCGGCTCTGGACAACATGGTACTTTCAACTAATAGCAACATTTATTACTCGGGAACACCATCCGAGAACAATCCTATTTTCTACGGCCATAACTCAACAACTCCGGCCATTGACCAAACATTGGACGCCTATAAAACCAGGGCAACCAGTTTCGATCAGGGTTCTTTTACTGAAAACGTGCCTTTTTTGAGCGAAGCTGATTTACATGTTCAACCGCTTGCAACAACGGTGGCACGTGAAAATGCTTCTGTAATTTCGGTTCCCTTTGCCATTACAACCGACATTGATGGCTCGGTTCGCAGCACCGAAACCCCCGATATCGGCGCCGACGAAATTGCCAATCCCTATCCGGCCATTGCAACCGAACCAAACCCCGAGGACATGGCCACCAATGTCCCGGTTCAACTGGCATCTGTAGGTTGGAAATATATTTTCTCGCCCGAATTTATTAACCCCGACGCTTTCAAAGTGTATAAAAATACATCCTCCGACTTTACCGGTGTGCAACCTCATGCAACCATACAATACGTTCAAGGTCAAGAGGAATACTCTGTAAGTTCCATGGCAGGGGTCTCTTTGCAACATTTTACAAATTATTTTTGGAAAGTAGTACCCACGCTAAATGAGGACACCAGGGACACCAATCCTGATGTACCGGTATGGAGTTTTACCACGGAGAAATATCCATATCCGAATCAAGCAGAAAATTTGCGCCCGGCAGCAAATGATACAGTTGTGTTATTTCTTACCAGAGATACTACCATGTTTATGTCATTCGATTTCATTCCACAAGAAGAATATGTTTTGCCTACAGCATTTAAACTGGTTCTAAGCACCGTTGAAAACGGAATAAAAACACCCAAGCTGGAAACGATAATTGATTATGTTTCAGGTCAAAACCATTATTCCTTTTACCCAATGGAATTATTTGAACTTGTGTGTGAGACAAGTTACATTTGGCAGGTTATTCCCACGGTTGATGCAGTCAATGGACCCGAAACACCCGACGTTGTCGAAATTCCATTCTTTGTTACCTGCTGGGGAGCTATTAACGAACGGAATCTTAATGAATTTGAAGTATATCCAAATCCCACAACGGGCATTGTTTACTTCGAACAACAGAATTTGTCCGGTGGAACTCTCCAGGTTTTCGATGTGACAGGACGAATAAGATTGCACACCACACTCGAAACCGGACAAAACACCATAAACCTTTCGAACCTTGAAAGTGGTTTTTATGTTGGACGATTGTTTGGAGAGACTCAAACGAGGTTTTTTAATGTTCAGATAATAAGGTAGATAAGAAATATTATGCATGAAAATCCGGAAATCCAAAGTAACAAGTATTTCCGGATTTTCCATTTCTTGTCAAATTAATGGCTTCATTCACGAAAAAAATCATATTTTTGCTACCGAATCAACTATGCTGTTACACGGACAAACATTCCTGCCGCAATTTGTCTTGATAAGTTAGATTTTAAAAGTGTGCAAGGTTTGGGAGTCCTCAAATAAAACCACATCCTTATGAGATTAAAGAGCATTTCTTTTGTCATCTTTCTCTTTCTTACAACGATAGTGTTAGGGCAGGAGTCTGACAATCAGTTGTTTGACGATCCTACGCTCGTAGCTGCCGAGAATCAGGAGGCAGAACTGGCCTACAACCGTGGAGTAACACAATTCAAAAACGGGGAGTACGAAAAGGCCCTCGAGAGTTTTGGTAAGTCAATACAATTCGACCCCAATTTTGCCAAGGCATATCTTAACAGGGGAAGCACCCATGTTCAGTTGAAGATGCACACCGAGGCAATTGTCGATTTTTCTAAAGCTGTAGAACTTAGCAAAACACTGGGAATTGCCTACTTTAACCGCGCAAGAGTGTACGACTTGATTAACAATCCCGACTCCGCCTACATGGATTACAGTTTGGCCATTGAAAATAAATTTGAAGATTACAGAGCTTATTATTATCGCGGGGTAATTGAATTTCTTCGAAAAAATTACGACGCCGCCGTTGCCGATTTTACGTTAAGTATTAACCTAAAAGAAGATTTTGCCTATGCCTGGAATGACAGGGCAAGCGCAAAACGGATGCAGGAAAATTTCCTGAGTGCCATTGAGGACTACGGTAAGGCTATAAGCCTTGACCCCAAGCTGGCTTTGGCCTACAGCAATCTGGGAAGTGCAAAACGCCGACAGGGCGATAACCAGGGAGCCCTCGAGGAATATAACCTTGCCATAAAAATGGATTCAACCCTTCCCTTGGTCTGGAATAATCGCGGCTGTGCCCGTTTCAACCTCAACGACTTTAATGGGGCGGTAGAAGACTTCGAACATGTCATTACCTTACGCGATGATTATCCGTTTGCCTATAATAATTTGGGGACGGCTCTTATTAAACTCGAAAAGTACAACGAGGCCGTTGTTGCCTTGTCGAAAGCCATTGAACTAAATCCCAACTATGGAGAAGCCTACCTGAACCGGGGAAACGCACGCGAAATGATGCGCGATATCAAGGGCGCTTGCTTAGACTGGAAACAAGCCATTTCCTTGGGTATCATTCAGGCAAAGAGTTTTGTTATTTTCTGTGAAACCGACTAAAATCAGAGTATCGTCATGATAAAGATTCAAAAAACAATTTTACCTTTCGTTATTCTTTCGGCACTGGTGCTCACATCTTTAAAGGTTGATGCCCAGAAGGTGAAATTGAAGTTCGACAAAGCCAGCTTTCAAAATCCAAAAGACGCAAGGAAAGCAAAAGGATACGCTTCAAAAGGTTTAAAGTACTTCAAATACGAAACGATTGGCGACTATAAAAAAGCCGTTTCCTTTTTCGAAAAAGCGTATGAGTTGGATCCAAACAATGCTGCGTTGAACTATTATTTGGGAAGCAGTTACCTGGAATCCACCAATAAAAAGAAATGTCTTAAACATTTCGAAGCTGCTTTTAACCAGAATCCTGATATCGCCAAAGATATTTTGTTTAAACTGGGGAGGGGATATCACCTTAACTATGAGTTTGAAAAAGCACGAGACAACTACCTTAAATTCAGGGCTACATTAAATGACAAGGAATTACTGAAGTGGACTCCCGTAATTCAAAAGCTGGTGCAAGAAACCGAGTATGGCGAAAAATATGTCCAAAAGTCGCAACGGGTTTTTATTGATAACATTGGTGAAAATGTCAATACGTCCTTTTCTGAATATGCTCCGGTCATTGCCGTCGATGGTAAAACTCTCTTTTTTACCTCGCAAAGGCCAAATGAAAAGAAACGGAAATCAAAGCTTTATGAGCCAACACAGCAATACTACGAGAAAATTTTCCGTTCGTACCGTCAGAAAGGAGAATGGACAACGCCTGAGCTCCTTCCCAAACCCGTAAACTCGAAGGAAAACAATGCCGTTGTTGGGATATACCCCAGTGGACAGGAAATCATCCTTTTCGATGGTAAAGATAAAAACGGCGATCTGGCACAAACCAAAATGAAGAGCAAGTCGAAATGGACTAAACCAACCAACCGGTATTTCAGCCGTGTTAATTCAAAATACAGAGAAAGTTCTGCATCCGTCCATTTCGATGGAAAAACAATGTATTTTACAAGTAAACACCCCGAAAAAACCAAGGGGGGAACTGATGTTTTTGAATCGCGCCGGAAGGATGCGTCAAAATCGTGGGGCAAACCCGTAAACCTGGGAAGCCTTGTTAATTCACCCTATGACGAAGAAGCTGTTTTTATCAGCCCCGATGGTCAAACCCTTTATTTCAGTTCAAAAGGGCATTCCTCCATGGGTGGATACGATATTTTTAAATGCGAAGTACAACGCGATGGAACATGGGGAGTGCCCCAGAATCTGGGTCATCCGATAAATACCCCTGACGATGACATGTTCTTTTCTATTACGGCCAGTCAGCGCTTTGGTTATTATGCGTCCCAAGGCCAAGAAGACTCGAAAGGCGATTGGGATATCTACATGATTACCTTCCTTGGACCCGAAAAACCACTGATTCAAAGCTCAGAAGACATGCTCCTTGCATCATTGGCCAACCCAATTACTGAGGCTGTAATTGAGAAAACGGTTGAAATTAAGACCATAAGGCTTACTATTGTCAAAGGTATAATTAGTGATTCATTTACAGAGCGTCCCGTTGCCGCGACAATAGAAGTGGTTGATAATGAGAAAAACGAAGTTATTCAAACCACCAGTACCAACCCCCAGACCGGTGAATATATGATTACTCTTCCATCGGGTAAAAACTACGCAATGATGGTAAAAGCCGATGACTATCTACATCATTCCGAGAACTTTAATATTCCAGCCGCTACCAATTACCAGGAAATCTCCAAAGGTATTATGCTTAATAAGCTGGAAGCAGGTTCAAAAGTTGTATTGAACAATATTTTCTTTGAATTTGGCAAATCAGTTTTACACCCAAGTTCTTACCCCGAGTTGGAAAGAGTTGTCATTATGATGAACACCTATAAAACATTGGTTATCGAAATTTCAGGACATACCGATAATGTCGGCTCAGCGTCAAGCAACAAACGTGTATCGGAACAGCGCGCAAAAGCTGTTGTTGACTATCTCATAAGCCGGGGTGTACCCGCAGCACGGCTGACTTTTGTGGGTTATGGCTTTGACCAACCCATTGCTCCAAATACAACGGAAGAAGGACGTCAGCAAAACCGAAGGGTTGAATTTAAAATCTTAAAGAAATAACTATCTGAACATAAACGCTATGAACAGGATATACAAAAAAATAATAGTTCCGTTGGCCGTTGTAATTCTTACAACACTTCCGGCTTGTATTGGCGATAACTTTGAATTTGACAAATTATCGACCCATGTGCAAATGCGTTCTCAATGGGAATTTCCCATTGCTTTCGGGACTTTGACCATCGAAGATATGGTGGACATGCTTGATTCTTCCATGAGCCAATATCTTGCACCAACCGATACTATTATCCTTCGGTTTCAGGATACTCTTTTATCACGCAATGCCGAAGATATTATTTCCCTGGATGATAAAACCTACACAATGTCATTCGACAACAATGACTTTAGCAATCCTAAACAGGCAACCAAAAACACATTGGTATTTGAGAAAACCGAAGCTGCTTTTCCCTTCGATAATATTAATGCCTACATTATTGATGGGATTGACATGCAGACCACAAACCTCCAGATAAAAGTCAATTCTAACATAACGTATTCGGGGACATTAACCATTACATTTGAACAAATGACCAAGAACGATGCTGTTATTGTTGAAACAGTGCCATTTACTGGGTCTCCCATAAACTCAAGTAATACCTCAACATTGAGCGACTATTATATGGACTACACCGAGGGTGGTTTTCCAACGGCTGTGTTTATTCGATATCGGCTAGAACTTACTTCAGGTAGTGATATCACACTGGGGGCAACCGATAGGGTGGATATTGAAATAGGGTTTAGCGAAAATAAATACGGACTTCTTAAAGGGTATATCGGACAATTTGGGTTTGAAATGCCTGCTTCCAACATCAATCTTGGCTTTTTGTCCAGCGTTATAAATGGTAATTTACATGTCGAACTTCCACGAATTGGTTTCAGGGTAACAAATTCTTTCGGACTTCCGGCAAGTTTCGGTTTTTCCTATTTACAAGCCATCAATACCCGTCTTGGAAGAACCGATAGTGTTACTGGAGTAAACTACTTTAATTCAAACCCCATTTTGCTTCAGGTACCACCCGTTGATGATTACCCGAATATCGTACCAACGGTCACAAACATTACTCTTTTCAATGGAAGCGAATCGAATTTTGCTGATTTGATTGACTCTATGCCAAATAGCTTGGAGTACGCCACTCAATTTCTGATTAATCCCAATTCATCCACCGATATTGTGAATTATATTGCCTTTAACAGCCGGATAGATGTGTTCACCACCTTCGATTTTCCGCTGTGGCTACGTTCTTCAGGAATTGTTTTTGTTGATACAACCAACTTTGACATTGGGCAGGATTCAAGTATGTTCGAATATGTGAAGAAACTCGAACTGACACTAGATATAGCCAATGGTTTTCCACACGAAATTCGCCTGCAAGGTATTCTGACGGATCAATATGGAGCTCCGCTAGATTCTCTGTTTTCCTCCATCGATGAGCAATACATTATCGAATCGGGCAATGTTGTTAATGGCAGAATTAATCAAGCAACCGGAAAAACACGCAAGGTAACAACCATTGACTATTCGAAAGAAAAGTTCGACAAATGGAAATTCGCCAAGTTTATTATTATACAGGCGCAATATAATACCACTTTACCCCAACAGGGAATGCCACAGGAAAGTGTTATCTATTACCGCGATTACGGAGTTGATGTAAAAATCAACGCCAAAGCGGAAATTGAAGTTGATGAGCATTTATAAAAATAGCAGGATGAACACGTACAGAAATAAAACCAACCTACTGCGAAACGTCTTACTTGCAGGACTTTTTTTCGTCACACTTCAGGCGGGAGCGCAGGAAAACCTCAGTATGTACTACTTGCACAGTGTACCCCATAGTACCCGATTAAACCCTTCAACTACCTTTGAATATAATGGGTATTTTGGTGGATTGATAATTCCTGTCTCGGGGCAGGTTTTACCGCCATTAAATATTGGAATTAGTATTAACAGCTTCTCTTACAGCGATGTAATTTATAAGCCCGGCGGAATTTATGGCGATTCACTTGGGTTTGTACTAAACGATTCTATTCGGGGACGTCAGTTTGCCGATGGTCTAAAACCTGTTAACCGTATTGATTTTCATACGTATATTGACTTATTGCACTTTGGATTTCGTACTAAGAACATTTTCTGGCACTTTTCCATGGTTGAGAAAATTGAGGCGGGAATTTCATTTCCTCGTGACATTTTACGATTGCCCCTTTACGGTAATGCCAATTTTCCCGATCCTACCATTGATTTAAGTGGTTTTGGCGCAAGGGCACTCCATTATCGTGAAATAGGTTTCGGCGCTACGTACGAATACAGCAGTGCTCTGTCCTTTGGTGCAAAAGCGAAAGTGCTGTTTGGAATGGCCAACGTCAGCATGGACAAAACCGATATAAAATGGTACACCGATCCGGCAACCGGCGATTTTCGGTTTAATACCAATTTTGATATCAATTTCTCGCAACCTATGGTTGAACTAACTGAGCTGCGGTATGATACTGAGGGTGACTCGTTGGCCATCAGTCATGAAGAAAAAGATTTTGATCCCATAAGCTACGCTCTGAATATGAAAAACCGTGGCTTGGCAGTTGACTTGGGGGTTACATACAGTCCAATTTCCAATGTCAAGGTACACGCAAGCATTACCGATTTAGGGTACATTCGGTGGAAGGATCAGGTTACAAATATTCGTGCCAAAGGTCAATTCGATTTTGCCGGTATCAACCTTTCAGACTTACTCGATGACTCGGTTAGTATAGAAGATGTCTTTAGAGACAGTCTGTTCCGCTTAATGGATGTTCAGCTGTCACACAATGAATACAAAACAGCTGTGCCCCTGAATATTTTCTTAGGCGGAAGTTATCAATTAACCGATGCAATTAGCTTTGGGGCTGTTTACCGGGGTAGGAAATGGTTCGAGGAATTTGCCTCTTCCTTTACTGTCTCGGCTAATATAAACCGCCGTGGATTCGGAACCGTTGTTTCCTATACTGCCATGAAAGGAAATATGAACAACCTTGGATTTGGTCTGGCCTTAAAGCTGGGTGGTTGGCAAACATTTTTAATGACTGATAACCTTTTGGATGCGGTGTATCCCCATAAGGCACGTGAGGTTTCCATCCGTTTTGGTACGAACTGGATTCTTGGACGTGAGAAGAAGCATGCTGCTCTTATGCAGTAATCCCATAGCTTACGTGTGGAATTAAAAATAGAAGAGAAAAATTCGGGAATGAACTTCCGGCTCTTTCTCTTTTCTTCTTTTATGCTGTGTACGATTATAGAATCACCGTGAACAAAATTAGAATCAAATGCAAATCAAGTTTTACATTCTCTGTATTTCGCTGTCTCTACCTTTTTTTACAGCCACAGCGCAGGACAAAAGTTTTGCCACTAAAATTATCAGCAATCTATCTTCTCCAGAATTTCACGGTCGTGGTTATTTTAATAATGGGGTAAATAAAGCGGCTGAATATATTGTCAGTGAGTTAAAAGCATTGAATATAGCACCTCTGTCCGAAAACTACAACCAGGAATTTTTAGTTGATGTCAATACATTTCCCAAGGAACTTCTTTGTGTTATAGAACAGGACACCTTGATACCTTGTTCTCAATTTATGGTCCTGTTTTGTGCACCCCATAATGGCCACAAAAATCAACCACTGATTATCA
>JBBISE010000087.1:0-14147 GCA_037441445.1 Salinivirgaceae bacterium | reverse complement strand
TTAAATCAAAGCAAGATTGTTTTAACCAACAACCTTATGAAACTTGACAATTAATAATAAAACAAATTACAGCTAACGCTTTATAATGCTTCCAATTTTGCTAACAGGCCTCACCCCTGTTCGTTGTTTGCAATTCCCAAAGGTATCGTTTTACTTTTCTGAATGCATTTAAAATAACGTCAACATTTCCTCCATTTAATTTCGGGAAAAAATATACTTTTGCACATCTTAAAAAATCTTAATAACGAAAAGACAAAAACAAAATTAAAAACATTTCTATCGTTTTGATTTTCAAATCATTATTATAATTATTCACTTTTAGACAAAACATTGATACCATTGCAATAAAGAAAGTCTTTGGCGGGTACCAGTTTTACAACGGAGAGCAACGACTGAACATGAACCAACTGATTTCAAGCATGCAAAACAATGCACAGGCCTATAAGGAAATACAGCAAGCCAAATCAACGTACGTTTTAGCAACTGTTGTTGGAGCTACTGGTGGATATTTGATTGGTTGGCCTTTAGGAACCGCTTTGGCTGGTGGTGAACCAAACTGGGTTTTAGCTGGGGTTGGCGCCGGTTTAACATTGGTTTCCATACCTATTAACAAGAAATTTATGCGACAAGCAAGGCAAGCGGTTACAACCTACAATAGTTCGGTCGGGAAAGCAACAACCTCTATCCGCAAGCCGGAATTCAAGTTCACCCTAACAGGAGCTGGAATTGGTATGGCTTATAAATTCTGATTGCAATAACCATTTTATTGGTTATTTTTGCAACCAAGGGACAAATACCCTTTCTGATTTCCATGCCACAATTTCTGAAACTCGTTGCCGAAGATATTTATGCAAGGTTCGCCAACAACCTCGAAAACATAACCATTGTATTTCCGTCGAAACGGCCCGAGTATTATTTCTATCGCTATCTGGGACAAGTGGCGGGGAAAGAGATATTAGCTCCAAAGATTCTGACTTTTAGAGAATTGATTGAATCATGGTCAGAGTTAACCGCGGTAAGTAACCTGGAATTGATTTACCGTTTGTTTCCCATTTATCAAAAACATGTAAAAAACACCGAAACTTTTGACCAGTTCTACTTTTGGGGCGAACTAATCCTCTCTGATTTTGATGAAATAGATCGCAACCTTGCCGAACCAGAAAAAGTTTTTGCGTTGGTAACCCAAATAAAACAACTGGAAGATGTTTTTACCGATCCCGAGGTTGCCCGCATTGTTGGCCGCTTCTGGGAAACTGTGTATGCAGGACAAGAAACCGAACTTAAAAAACGTTTTCTCGACTTTTGGAAATCGTTGTTACCCATTTACCGCGATTTCAACCTCCACTTATCCGAAAACGGGCTAGCCTATGAAGGCAAAATTTGGCGTCAGGTAGCCAGAAAATGGGAAGATGGTGAAGCTCCAGTTCCCGATAAGCAATTTGCTTTCGTTGGGTTCGACTTTCTAAGTAAGGCCGAAAAAGCCGTACTAAAATCGTTAAGGAAAAACCAAAAGGCTTTGTTTTATTGGGACTACGACGAATCGTTCCTGGATACCAAATACGAAGCAGGGAAAAATATAAACGAATATCTGGGCCTTTTTCCATCGACATTAGATTCCAATAAATTCAGAAATTTCCGAACGTCCAAGTCCGTGTCAACATTCGATACTCCCGGACTTTTGGCAGTGGCTCAAGCATCGTTAACTAAAACATTTGAAAACCACGAAAAAAACAATACCGAACCCGATGTTACAGCCTTGGTGTTGGCTGACGAGAACCTATTACTACCCGTTTTGTCGTCCCTGCCTGCCATTGACAATGTGAATGTAACCATGGGCTGGCCCATTAAATTCTCGAACCCGGCGACCCTTGTCATGCACCTGACCGAACTTTGGTTAACCGCAACAAAAAGTGAAAACGAGGTCAAGTATGCCGCAAAATCGCTTCTAAAAATAGCAGGGCACTGTTGGATTTCAGCTAGCGAGTCGCAACACATAAAACACGTATGCGAGAAAAAAATCTATGTTAACGCATCCGATTTCGAAACGCATCAAACACTATCCGACCTGTTGAACCTCAAGGAAAGCACAATTTCAATACAACTTGAGCGAATTTTATCAAAATATTTTACCTGCAATGCTAAGGAAAATAATAGTAAGGAATACCAGGCTAGAATTGACGAGGAATCAGTGCATCACCTGAAGTTGCACCTGAACCAGTATTCGAATGTGGTGTCAATGTTCAACCTCCGGCTCGAAATGTCAACGCAATTGAAGCTGATAAACAAATTAATAAATACTATTTCCGTGCCTTTCGAGGGCTCACCACTAAGTGGCGTACAAATTACAAACCTGCAAGAAACACGCTGCCTCGATTTCAGTAACGTAATCATTGCCGGGGCTAACGAAGGCGTGCTGCCTTCGACACAAAACCGTATATCGCACATCCCTTTTTCGATCCGAAAAGCCTTTGGGCTAACCACGCCCGATGACAATATCAACCGCGAAGCCTATTTGCTTTATCGACTGATGGAACGAGCTGAAAATGTTTCATTTGTCACCAACACCGATGAACAGGAAATGGATAAACCCGAGGTATCGAGGTTTGTGCAACAATTTAAACTGGAGCAAACCTGGGATTTCAGACCGCAAATAACACACAGTTACCACATTTCCACAAAATACCCAAAACCAATCGCTTATCCCTGGGATGCAAAAGTCAGGGAATTCATGCATCGGTTTTGTAAGCCAGGGCAAGCAGGACTTAGCCCCTCGGCCATAAATACCTACATTGATTGTCCCCTTAAATTTTATCTGAAATACCCGTGCCAACTGACCGAACCCATTATTGAAACAGAAGTAATGGATAATCGTGTTTTCGGGAACCTCTTGCACCAAACCATAGAAAAATTGTACAAAGGCTTTGAAAACAACATTGCCGAAAAAACCGATTTCGAAACCATCATGGGATCGGGGATGATTGAAAAAGCCGTTAATTCGGTTTATGAAAACATGCATGAAATTAACAGCCAACCGGGCTACAACCACTTGTTCAAAGATATTGTCACTGAATATATCAAACAAATTGTAAAACTTGATTCAGAAAACGCTCCCATCCACTTCCTTGGTCTAGAGAAAAAAATTACCGGACACATAGAAATAGAAACACCACAAGGTTCAAAAACGGTAAACCTGAAAGGAACCATTGACCGTATTGATAACGTGAACGGCACAATCAGGATTCTTGATTATAAAACAGGAAAACCCGAGTCCAGTGTTGACGCTGATTTGAATAACGTTTTTGATGCATCAATAAACCAACGAAAACAGGAAGCCTTGCAGGCATTTCTCTATGCAATGCTCTATAACCAGACATTACCCCTTCAGCAAACAACCCCCATAATTTCGGGCCTTATTGTCAGCCGCAAAGTATCCGAGAAAGGAATCATGTATTTTTACCCCTTGCGCAATCCAAAAGAAAAAATCTATCTCGCGGACATCGTTGAAATTTTCCGACAAAAACTAACAACAGTCCTCTCAAACATGTTTGATGAAACAAAACCATTTGTACAAACAGAGAACGACCAGAAATGCAGAATTTGCTCATTTAAGGAAATCTGTCAGCGTTAAAACAGTATGTCATGCTAACGGTTTGATTAAAAAGCTTTCGAATAAAACGGAATCACCGTAATCCGTTACTTTTTCCTACAAATTGAAAACAAATATTCTTTTACATTTGTAGTTCATGTACAGATTCACTATATTTATCGGGACAATGCGTGTGCCGAGATATTGAGAGCACAAATAAAGCAGAAAATCAACCTATACTAAACATTGAAAACTTATGAATATTAACAGTGTAGTCTTAGGAACAGTTATCACAGTTTTGTTTTCAACACAACCATTTGCAACTGTGTATTCTCAGGAGCAATTAAAACATCCTGTAAAAATGCACAAAACACCTGAAGGAAAGCTGTTTGTGAATAAAAAACAACCCATGTACTTGTGGCTGTCGGCCTCACCAGACGAAAATGCAGCAAAAATCAGGATCGAAAGCGAGGGACACAAAAAATATACGAACCCTTTTTATTTTGATACTGAAGGATATAATACAATCCGCACTCCCTCGCAGGTCGATACAACAACCAAGCAAACCATTTACCCCATACAGGACATCATTTTTGAAGTCTATACTGACAGTCGCCCCCCGGTTTCAAAAGTTAGCTTTGAAAAAGCCAAAACATACAGCCGCGAAGAAAAAATATACGTATCCGGATCGGTAACCCTAAAAATTGCTGCCAGTGACCAAATGTCCGGAGTAGAAAAAACCTTAATCAGCATTGACAAAGAACCTTTCAGGGAATATTCCGGTGACGTTGCGCTAACGGAAGAAAAGGAATATTTTATACAATTCTATTCGGTTGATTTTGTTGGTAACGTCGAGAACGTCAAGCACCAGACAGTGGTTGTTGACCTGTCGAAACCCAAAACATCCATTGGAATAAAAAAAGACCTTTTTGAAAACATTGTTTCAGGCAACACTCAGGCGGAAATTGAGGTGGTTGAAAGCGGGTCGGGAATCGACAAAATATACTATACAATTGACAATCAACAGGAAAGGGTTTACCTTGGTCCAATTCAGACAGGCCGGTTATACGAGGGTGAGCATGTGGTAGAATTTTGGGCAATTGACAAGGTTGGAAATAAAGAAGAAAAGAACACATATACATTTTACGTTGATAAAACCCCACCGCTGATAGTGGAAGAAATAATGGGAAATAAATTTATTGCCAACAACATAGAATACAGTTCGGGCAGAAGCAAATATAAAATTACTGCAATGGATAACAAAGCTGGCGTGAAAGAGATTTTTTATTCAATAAACAATGGGCCTAATGTACTGTATTCTGAGCCGTTTTATCTGGAAGGAAGCAAAGGCAATGTAACCATTCGCACCTATGCAGTGGACAATGTCAACAACAAATCGGCCAGTGGCCAAACAAACCAGACAATGTCAAAAATGTATGTTGACCTTGCCGGCCCGGTTCTGACACACAAGTTTATGGGTGCCGTTTTTGTTGATCGCGATACCATATTTATAAAAAACGACACGAAAACAAACCTGACAGGACAAGATCGGGAATCAGGGATGGATTTTATAGAATACAGAATTAGTAATGGGGAAATCAAGCGTTTCTCTGAACCATTTGCCATTGAAACTGAGGGGCTTCATAAAATACAATACACTGGTTACGATAAAGTTGGAAATTCAAACAACTCCGAGTTTATATTTGTTGTTGACCACAAGGCCCCGGAAATCTATGAACGCTTTAGTGTTGTGTCCATTGGCAACAAAACCATCCTGGAGAAAAAAATGGAGGTATATCCCAATCATGTTACCCTTTTTCTTTCAGCAACCGATGATAAAGTCGGGTTAAAGGAAATTTCCTACAAATTAAATGATGCTGCCATCAGAAAATATGGCGAACCCATTACAAACCTGGCCCCGGGGAGAGACTATAAAATAGAAATAATGGCCGTCGATAAATTAGGCAATAGAAATAGCAAAACCGTAGAATTTTCAGTAAATTAGACGAATTACATGAGTTAAATCAAATTGATAATGAATAAAATACTATACCTCCTTGTATCGCTAACCATATTTGCTTCAGGCCATTCACAATCACTTGAGGAACTAAAACAAAGTTACCAGAAAGCATTGGAAAGTGGCGATAAAAACAATGCCATATTTTATTTAAACAAGGTTGCCTACAATCAGTGGGAAAATGAGAAAATTCCAGACGCCATCCAATCCTTTAACGAATTATACGGATTGGCCGAATCGAACGGAAACCGAAACGCAATGAGGAGTGTTTGCATTAACCTGGGAATGATTTATTCCGACAGGAACGAATATGCCAAAGCCGAAGAGTACATTCAAAAAAGCCTCCAAATTAACCGACAAATGGGCGACAAAGCCGGACAGGCAGCCGCTCTCACCAACCTGGCTACGGCCCAACAAAACCAAAACAAAAACAGCGATGCCTTAAAATCAGCAGAACAGGCACTGGCCTTAGCCAAAGAGCTAAACAACATGTCGCTGATAAGAACCTGCTATGGATTGCTATCCGAAATCCACAAAAAACTTGGGAACAACGAAAAAGTAATTGAATACTTTAATCTTTACGCATCGTTCGATCAACACCTTAAACGCGAAGAAATGACCCAGGTGCAGCGCGAATCGCAGGAAAAGGTGAAAGAGGCTGAAACCCAAAAAATAATGACAGAAAAAGAGTTACGCGAAAAAGAGCAAAAACTGGAAGAAACAAAGGCCTCGTTGCAGGAAGCCGAACAACTGACCAAAGAACAGCGGTTACAAATGGAGCTGCAAGAATTAAAAAGCAAAGAAGCGGAAGAAAGAGCGAAGGCCGAACTTAAAAGACAAACCATGATTCGCGATTTTATGACCATTGTGGTAGTTATTGTTCTCCTGTTTTCCGGATTGCTATATAAACAAATTACAAAAACCAAGAAGGCCAATAAACTGCTGGCTATAAAAAACGAAGAAATCCAAAGCCAAAAAGACGAAATTGAAAAACAAGCTGAAAAAATCAGGGCCAGTATCCAATACGCCAGGCGAATACAATCGGCAGTATTGCCTCCGCAAGATTACATTGGGAAATTGTTCCCCGATCATTTTGTGTTTTTCCAACCACGCGACATTGTTAGCGGAGACTTTTACTGGCTGACCGAGAAGGGTCAAAAAACCATTGTTGCTGTAGCCGATTGCACAGGACACGGAGTACCCGGTGCGTTTATGAGCATGCTTGGGACTGCCTTTTTAAATGAAATTATAAACAAAATTGTTGAAAATCGCCATATTTCCGAACTGCACGCAGGCGAAATATTGACCGAGTTACGTAATTATATCATGAACTCGCTCCATCAGAAAGGCGAAGCCAGCGAAGCTAAAGACGGAATGGACATAGTTCTGGTAATCATTGACCACAAATACCGAAAAATTCAATTCGCCGGCGCCAACAATCCACTTTTTGTTGTCAGCAAGGGAGAACTCAAGGTTATTGAACCAGACAACATGCCCATTAGTTACCAGCGCGAAATGACCGACCGTTTTACTACTACTGAATTCGAATATAATCCGGATGATACGCTCTACCTTTGTACAGATGGATACGTCGATCAGTTTGGAGGTTCTCAGGGGCGAAAATTCATGGTAAAACGGTTTAAACAAATGTTAGTTGAAATAAACAAGATGTCGATGAGGAAGCAGTGCGACACCCTCTACAAAACAATCGAGGCGTGGAAAGGCGACCACTTCCAGGTTGACGACATGCTGGTTATGGGGATAAGGCTTATAGCCACCCGTCCGCAAAAAGAGATCAACGAAGGGGAAGGCTGGAGCGACAAAAACATCCTGATTGTTGAGGACATGGAAGCTAACTATCTGTATATGACAGAAGCATTGCGTCGGACTGGCGTCACCATCTTACATGCCAGGAATGGTTTTGAAGCCCTGGAACAGGTAAAAGAACAAAAACAGATTGATCTGGTATTAATGGACATTAATATGCCTGGAATGGACGGCTTCGAGGCCACAATAAAAATAAAAGAAATTAACCGTTCCCTTCCGGTTATTGCCCAAACGGCTATGAAAGTTGACAACCTTGAAAGCCGCTGCAAGAAAGCCGGTTGCGATGATATAATTCTTAAACCCGTTAAATTGCAGCAATTTTTAGATACCATCAGAAAACACATAAATCCCACAACATGATGTACGAAATTTTAGTCATTTCGGTTGCCGTTATGTCCACTATATTGGTGACCATGATATTCTTTCTGGTAAAACAAGGCGTCTTTATCCGGGTTAAACCTATTATAGAAATAACTGGGGGGTTTGCAATAACAAAACAACATTTTATTGGTGATCCGAAAGATGTTTTATCGGGACTGGAAAAGCAAATTGAGATAATGAAACAACTGGACATTGGATACGCCCATCCCCTGTGCACCTACCACGAGCTTCCCGATAAAAAAGGAAATAACGCCAACACCGATATCGGTTTTGTCCTTTACAAGGGGAGTAAGGAAAGCTTGGTTGAATTGGGAAAGCAAATTCCCCTGGACACCTTTGAAAAAAAGGAACGCATTGTAGTTCGTTTTCCATTTAAGGGCAGGCTCTCCATTCAGTTTGGAATTATGAAAGCGTATCCGGCCCTTCAAAAATTTGCCCAAAAGAATAACCTTATACCCGGAAACATAACAGAAATGTACAACGGAATAGAAAAAAGAATCGAGTATATGATGGATTTTCAACGAGCCTGATTTGAAACGCTCATGCCAAAAAACAACATTCCGACTTGCAACACTTTGTTTATAAGACACATAGAATAAATTTAACCTTAAAACTAACAATCATAGGCATCTGAATATTCGAAAGCTTTTTAAAAAAAGAAACAAATTGAAAACTTCGGTGTTCGGATTCAATAAAACCTATCCCCTTTTTCTATGCAAAGCACCCCCAACGAGAGCATGTTAAACAGGGAACTTAGCTGGCTCTCCTTTAACGACCGCGTCCTTAATGAGGCCGTCGATCAAAGGGTTCCCATTTTACAACGGATGCGATTCCTTGGAATTTTCTCGAACAATTTAGACGAGTTTTTCAGGGTCAGGGTTGCCAGCATGAGGCGCCTTGCAGCCTTAGGAAAAGCACCCCGCGATTTTCCCGATCAGGATCCAGCGGCTATTTTGTCCAGCATCCAGGAAAAAGTTCTGAAATTGCAGGAAAAATTCCAGCAAATCTACACCAAACTTATTTCTGAACTGAAAGACGAAGGTATTGACGTTATTGGCTTGAACGATATTACACCCGATGAAGGGGCTTATATTCACCGATATTTTACGGATGTTGTTAGTGCTCACATTGTCCCGCTTATTTTATCGCCTAGGCACCCGTTCCCCTATCTGCGTGACAAAACTATATACCTGGCAGTAAAACTCATTTCGCACACCCGTAAACTAAAAGTAAAGTACGCAATTATTGAAATACCTGTCAATCAACGTATTTCCCGATTTGTTGTTCTGCCAAACTTTGGGGGCGGTGATCGTGTCAGGATATTAATTCTCGATGATTTGATCCGCTATTGCTTAGACGAGATTTTCTTCATGTTTGAATACGACGAGATACGTGCCTTCACTATTAAAATTACGCGTGATGCCGAACTCGATATCGACGATGATATTTCAAAATCGTTGATGGAGAAAATGAGCCAGGGCTTGATGAAAAGACAAACCGGAAGACCTGTGCGATTTGTTTACGACCGCGAGATGGACAAAGATCTGTTTAATTTCTTGTCGTTAAAAATGGGAATATCCGAACGCGACCCGCTTATTCCGGGCGGAAGGTACCATAATTTCAAAGACTACATAAATTTTCCATCTGTAAAACCTTCGTTGGAAAACATTAACCCCCCGGTTTTGATACATCGGGATATTGACCCGCACCACAGTATTATTGACGTAGTGCGGAAAAAGGATATTATGTTGCATTTCCCGTATCAATCGTTTAACCACTACATCGATTTTTTACGCGAGGCAGCCATCGACCCGTCTGTTACGGCAATAAAAATTACACTCTATCGTGTTGCCAATAACTCGAAGGTTATCAACACGTTGGTTAATGCTGCAAAAAACGGGAAAGATGTTACCGCCGTCGTTGAGTTGCTGGCCAGGTTCGACGAACAGGCTAACATGCATTGGTCAACCGTGCTGCAGGAAGCCGGAGCCAGGGTTATCCATGGTGTTCCAGGGCTAAAAGTACACTCAAAGCTAACATTAATAACTAAAATTGAAAACAAAGAAGAGAGATTCTATTCTTACATTGGCACCGGAAATTTTCATGAAGATACCGCTAATATTTACTGCGACGAAGGCTTTTTAACTTCAGATCAGGAAATTGGCGCCGAAATCAACAAAGTCTTTGACTTTTTAAGAAATAATTACAAACGGTTTAATTACAGCCATTTGGTAGTGGCGCCCTATGGAATGCGTAAACATTTTATAAAATTAATATCCAACGAGATAAAAAACAAAAAAGAAGGCAAACCGGCCTATATTCACTTAAAGTTGAACAACCTGGTCGATGAAACCTTAATAAGGCATCTCTATTCGGCAGCCAAAGCCGGCGTTGAAATAAAACTGATTATTAGAGGCATATGTGCTGTTCAGACTGACTTAGTCGAAAGCAATGGAAATATCCAGGCTATCAGTATAATAGATAAATACCTTGAGCACAGCCGTTTCTTTATCTTTGCCAACGGAGGCGACGAAGTATTTTACATTTCCAGTGCCGACTGGATGATACGAAACCTCGACCACCGCATTGAAATTGCTTGCCCAATATACAATCCCGAAATGAAAAGTGAGCTCAGAAATATATTCGACATTCAATGGAGCGACAACGTTAAAGCCCGGATTCTTGATGGAGAGCAAACAAATGCCTATCGTCCGCAAACGGGAATGGAACGCGTCAGGGCACAAACAGCCATTTATAAATATTTAAAAAGTTTAGGCGAACCTGAAAAACAGAACAAACAATAGACATGTTAACCATTTTCACATACGGGGCCATTGATATTGGGTCCAACGCCATAAGGCTGATTATTACCGACGTATATCAAATGCCACAAAAAGTACAATACAAGAAAATATCGCTTATCCGTGTTCCAATTCGCCTGGGCGAAGATGTTTTCACTACCGGCTCGATTGGCGAAACAAAACTCGATTTATTTGCCGAAGCCATGAACGGTTTCTCCCACTTGCTAAAGGCATTTGGCGTGAAAAAATTCAGGGCTTGCGCCACCAGTGCCATGCGCGAGGCTTCCAACGGCGAAGAAGTTATTAAAAAAATATTCCAAACCACAGGTATTGCCATCGATATTATATCGGGCGATGAAGAGGCTTTCCTCATTCAATCAGGAGGTGTTGCCGAGCTTTTGCATGATGGTCGCAGCTACCTGTACGTTGACGTTGGAGGTGGCAGCACCGAAATAATTTTATATTCAAACAACACAAAAATAGCCGCTAAATCGTTTCCCATCGGTACTGTTCGCATGATTTCCAAAGCCATCGATCCTATTGTTGAAACCGACATGCAAACATGGTTAACAAAAATGGTAGCCCATTACCCCAACCCGGTAATTATTGGTTCGGGCGGTAATATCAACAAATTCCAAAAGTTGATTGAAAACCGAGAAGGGAAACCCATGAAAATTAAAAAATTACGCGAAACACGGGAACAGCTGTCCCGCCTTTCCATGGAAGAGCGTCTGTCGGACATCAGCCTTAGTCCACATAGAGCCGACGTTATTGTTCCCGCATTGGACATTTTTATCTCTATCATGAAAACCGTGAAAGCCAAAGAATTAATTGTACCTAAAATAGGGCTTGGCGATGGAATCATTCGCCAACTGCACCGCGAAAACTCTTTATAAGAATAACCTATGCAAGAACGACATAAAAACCGAGAACAATATTTTAAGGAACAATCTATTACCACTGCCCGGTATGTAATTCCTTTCATCGAAACAGCAATCACAATCGATAAAAACACTTCAGTATTGGAAATTGGATGTGGCGAAGGGGGCAACTTGATGCCCTTTTTGGAACGGGGATGTCGGGTTGTAGGTGTGGACATGAACCCCAACAAGATTAACAACGCCAGGAAGTTTTATGCTGCTAAACGGTTCCTAAACCAACCTGAATTTTTCCTTACCGATATTTACGATTGGCCTTCCGATGAGAAATTCGATGTGATTATGTTGCGCGACGTTTTAGAACACATTCACAACCAGGAACGTTTCCTGAAATTCGTAAAAAAATTTCTTAAACCACAAGGGAAACTTTTTCTGGGATTTCCACCCTGGCAAAATCCCTATGGTGGTCATCAGCAGATATTTGATGCCTTTACTTCCCGCCTTCCATTCATTCATTTGTTGCCCAATTTCCTGTATGTTGGCCTTTTAAAATTAGCCAAAGAGAATAAAAATGAAATAGTGGCAGCCCTCGAGGTTAAACAAACAAGGATTACCATCGAGCGGTTTTTGCGTATAGTAAAAAAAGAAGACTACACGATAGATAATGCTGATTTTTATTTCATTAATCCCAATTACGAAATCAAATTCGGGCTCAAGCCCCGTAAACAGCTAAAATGGATTACAAAAATCCCTTGGATTCGTAACTTTCTAATTACCACATGCTATGTAGTTCTTTCAACAAAACAAATGCACAGATGAGACGAACATTTACAACACTTGCTCTAATTCTGATATCGGTTTTGTTATTTTCTCAGAATCTGCAACTGCACTACGATTTCACGCGCAGGGCGCAAGACAGCCATAACCAAAACTATCTTACTTCGACATTCGAAATGTTCCGCCCCGACTCCATGGGCTCGACATTCTGGTTTGTGGACGTCGATTTCAATGGAAAATCAAATGAACCCAGCCTGTTGTATTTCGAAGTCATGCGCGACCTGACATTTAAAGGAATACCGATTGGCCTTCACGTTGAGTATAACGGAGGTTTCATGCAAAACCAGAATGGTTCCGGTCTTGGCACCAACTTTCCTCATGTGGGAATTGTCGGGTTGTCGGGCAGCATTAAACTGAAAAAGGGTTCAGCAGGATATTACCTGGCTTACCGGTTCGATAACGCGGCCCAAAAGCATTCCGACATCCAACTGACCTTTACCTGGTTTTTCCCTTTTGCCAATGGAAAAATGGCCTTTACGGGTTTTACTGATTTCTGGACACAGGAAAGCATCAGTGCCAACAACAACAAAACCGAACGAAAAATTATTTTCCTTACCGAACCGCAACTTTGGTACAACATAACCAGCAAACTTGCAGCCGGTGGTGAGTTAGAGATTTCGAAAAATTTTGTTTTTGGTACCGATGATTTCAAATTCTTTCCAACCGTCGCCCTCAAATATTCCTTATAGTCATGCAATTTAATTCAAACCACAAAGTCTGGTTGTTCGAAAAAGCACCAAAAGAATTGTTGCACTGCGTAACTACCCGCCAATCGTTCGGTTTCGATGATTTCAACCTGACATCGAAAGAACCCGACATTGAAAAAAAAGCACGGTACCGTCATATTTTAAGTGAGCATTACACACAGGGAAAACCTGTTGTATTTCCCAAACAGGTCTCAGGCCATGATATCTGGGTTGTACATAAACAAACCAATCCACCTATGGAAGCCGACGCCGTTATTACCACACGCACAGACATTGCCCTTGGTGTCCTTACTGCCGATTGTGTGCCCGTGGTTTTATTCGATACCCGAAAGAAAATTCTTGCCCTTGTGCACGCGGGATGGCGCGGAACCGTGGGCGAAATTACACGGAAAACTGTTGAAGCCTTAGAAAGGGATTTTCATTGCAATCCGTCAGACATTTACGCCGCTGTAGGGCCTTCCATCGGACCAGAAGTTTACGAGGTTGGAAACGAGGTAATCCACATTTTCGAAACGTTAAAATATGGTATTGAACACTGGAAACCAACCCCGAACGGAAAATTCCTGTTAGATTTGTGGTCAGCAAACCGATACCAACTTGAAGTTGCTGGGATACTGCCCGAAAACATCGAAATGACCACTATTTGCACCTACAGTAATACCCAATTCTATTCAGCCCGCCGTGATTCTGTGCATACAGGAAGGTTTGCAACCGTGGCATGCATGATTGATTGTGAAAGGAGTTTGGTGGTATAAAAATTCATTCCCAATTTGTCTTTATACAATATATTTAGGGGCTACTGAAAAAGTCAATGCAAATTCCGTTTTTTACCGAAAAGCATTTTTGGTGTGAGCAAAACCTGTGGTTACCCGGGGCACGAATGCCCGATGCGCGGTGGCCTGACAAAACTGCGGGCCAGGCGTTGGCGTGATATGGCAAACCGGTTAGAGCCACGTGCAAGGGCGCTTGCGTTACCAAAATGAAACGAACATGCCAACCAAATCTTGACACACAAGTGCATGGTTATTAAGCATGTGAGTTCCATATGACCTTAAACCGAAAAATTATAAACATATGAAACGCCCATGCCGACAACCGATTTTTCGACACACA
>JBBISE010000086.1:0-14148 GCA_037441445.1 Salinivirgaceae bacterium | reverse complement strand
AAAACACCTATAAGAGAGATACTTACGAAGTGCGATTACAATAATTTCAAAGAACGAGAAGATAAACATTTAAAAAACTTGTTATCCTATAATGAAGACATCATTCCCGTGAACATTTTCAATATCGAATAAAATCCTCAGGACTGTTAAATAATTAAATTACATTTGCAGTAAACAAAATGATTGTTAATGTTCAGACAAAGAGCCATACAAATATTTTCCTTTCTGGGTTTCTTGTTCTTTATTACCCGATCTTTTTCCGCTTTTTCTCAAACACAAACTATTGATAGCCTGAAACAAGCATTGCTTTTCTGTCAGGATAGTATAAAGAAGGCAGATCGTATGTTTGACATTGCAAGGGAACTGTCAAAAAACAAGAAAAACCAGGAACAGGCAGACATCTATTTAAATGAATTTTTTGAGCTTTCTTCAAAAATAGACTATACCGAGGGTCTTGTAAAATATTTTGATTTGATTGGGCACAATCAGCGTAATGAAGGCAAATACGCACAAGCACTACAAAACCATATTAAAGCCCTTCATCTTGCTGAAGAAAACGGTCTTTCTAAACTTCTTCCCCGTATTTACAACAACATCGGCGTTGTATATCGTCGGATAGACGATTTCTCAAATGGTTTAAATTACCATCTAAAAGCGCTGCGAGTAGCGGAAGAGATCAATGAATTGGAAACTGCAGGCTATGCAATGAACAGCATTGGAAATGCTTATTCGCTTATGAAACAATACGATAGGGCTTTGGAATATTTTAATAAATCACTTAAACATGCTGAATCTACTGAAAACAAAAGAAGTAAAGCAATAAATCTCAACAATATTGGTGAGGTTTATGAATTTATGGGCGATTTTGAAAAAGCATTGGAATATTACACCAAATCACTGGAATACAATATAGAAATAAACAATATAAAAGGCTTAGGTATCTCATACGATTGCATAGGAAATGTGTACAGAAAAACAAACCTGTTTGAAAAAGCATTGGATTATTATAAGCGAGGTTCAGAAATGCACTTGAAACACAAAGAGAACCTCTTTTATACCATTAGTTTAAAAAATATTGGGGCAATTTATTTGAAAATCGGCGATCTGGATGAAGCTGATCTAAACCTGACAAAAGCCCTCGATTTGGCTTTGTCAATGTCATCGAAAATGACCATACATGAACTGTACGACCTTAAAGCGCAGCTTGAAGAGGCCAAGGGGAGATACAAGCAAGCATTGTTTTTTGAACGGATGCACGCCCAGTATGCCGATAGTGTATGGAACGAACAAAATACCCTGAATATGGCAAAACTACAGGCTATCTATGATACGGATAAGCAATTGGGAGCAATTGCCAAGTTGAACATTGAAAACCAACTGAATGAAAAAATAATCGAGAGGCAAAATATTATCAATGTGACTTTAATGATTTTTGTAAGTTGTGTTTTGGTTTTTTCACTTATTTTATACAGAGGTTATAAAATCAAGCAAAGAAACAACACACAGTTAAAGCACCAGGCAAAACTAATCACACGGAAAAATAACGCCTTAGAAAAACAAAAAAAGAAGATCGAGCACATAAATACACGCATAACCGATAGCCTGAACTATGCCCAAAGGATTCAACAGGCATTGTTGCCATCATGCGAAAATATTCGGTCCCTTTTCCAGGAAGCCTTTGTTATTTACATGCCCCTTGATGTTGTAAGTGGTGATTTTTACTGGGTCTCAGCTAAAGACGACAAGATTATGTTCGCCACAGCCGATTGTACAGGACACGGTGTTCCTGGTGCCATGATGAGCATGTTAGGAATTTCATACCTGAACGAATTTGCACAACGAAAGGATTTATCCCATGCTTCAGATTATTTGAATAACCTTCGCGAATTGGTTATAAAGTCGCTGAAACAAAAAGGAAACGATCACGAAATTAAAGATGGAATGAGCATTTCTTTGTGCATATATAATAAGAAAGACAACTCTTTACAGTTCTCTGGTGCACAAAGTACTATTATTACTGTCTATAAAAATCCTGTTAATCAAAATTATATACTCAACGAATACAAAGGGGACAACATGCCAATAGGCTACTACGAGCGCATTGAGCCTTTTAAAACGCATATTGTACCAACAGAGTATCTTGATACCATCTATCTTTTCAGCGATGGATTTCTCGATCAGTTTGGCGGTAGCAAAGGAAGGCGATTTAAAAAACAATCATTCATTACACTTATTCAATCACATGTTGAAAAACCCCTGGAAATCCAGAAAGAGCTCTTTGAAAAAGAATTTATGGATTGGAAAAGCGACCGCGAACAAATTGATGATGTTCTTGTGTTGGCTGTAAAACTGCCAAAAGAGTCGCACTGAAAAGGTTGATGTTTTTTAATATAGAACCATGTATATCTGTACTTTAGCGAATTTGTTTTATAATCCCGGTAGAAAAATGTAATTAAACTAAACCCATATCAAGGAATATCGTATAATCCCCAACAGATTTGACAGGTTGTATAAAAATACACAAGATTGTGCAATGAGCTATCAAAAAAAATATCAGTATGAACGACACTTCTAAAGCAAGACAGGCAGTAACCTTTGCCAAAAGCGTCTTACTTCCTCAGGAAGAAATGCTGGAAGTTTCCCGCACAAAGAAACAACTTACAATAGCAGTTCCAAGAGAGTGCGACAAACACGAAAACCGCGTGGCATTAGCCCCACATGCTGTAGAACTACTTGTTAACCACGGCCATACGGTTTTGGTTCAGAACGATGCCGGGGCTTCGGCCAATTTCTTAGATCTGGAATACGCCGAAGCTGGCGGAACATTAGTCGAGGAGTCGAAGGAATTGTTTAACGCCGACATCATAATCAAAGTGGCTCCTCCTACTCTAGAAGAAATATCCTGGATGAAAGGAAACCAAATTCTTATATCCTCACTTTTGATTGGTTCGCAAGAACCAAGTTATATTACTGCTCTGCAAGAAAAGAAAGTTACAGCTATTGCTTATGAATACTTGCGAGATGCCGAAAACAGGATGTGCCCGGTAACGGAATCCATGAGCGAAATTTCAGGAAGTGCTTCCATTCTTATTGCTGCCGAGTACCTGAGTAATGCCAACCGTGGAAAAGGCGAAATGCTCGGGGGAATTGCCGGTGTCAGCCCAACCGATGTTGTAGTACTTGGAGCTTCCACTGCGGGAGAATGTGCTGCACGCACGGCGCTGGGCCTTGGTGCGGTAGTAAAAGTCTTTGATCACTCCATTTCAAAACTAAGAGATCTACAGTATAAACTTGGTCAACAGGTATTTACCAGTATTATTCAACCCCGCGTTGTGCACAAGGCCTTAAAGACTGCCGATGTTGTCATTGGTGCCTTACCATTTGCTGAAGGAATGAGATATATGGTAAGTCTTGATTCGGTAATGCAAATGAAACCAAACTCAGTTATTGTTGATATTGGCATGGATCACGGTGGATGTTTTGAGTCAAGTGAAGCAACCACGTTGGATGTTCCCACGTTTAAAAAGTTCAATGTAATTCATTATTGCGTCCCCAATGTCCCATCCAGGGTTTCCAGAACCGCATCGTACGCGCTTAGCAATATTTTTGGCCCTCTGTTGATTGATATTGCAGAAATGGGCGGGCTACAACAAATTGTTAATGAAAATATTGGATTCCGGAATGGAATTTACATGTACAACGGAATTCTTACCAAAGAGTCTATTGGACGTAAATTTGGAATCTCGAGCCGGGATATTGACTTGCTGTTGGCTGCCTTCTAATTTCGTGCAGCAATCTGCTTCACCCTATGGAAACGGATTATTCCAAAACTGTCAAATTTTATTCCCTGGAGACTTGATTGATATATGGTAAATAAATCAGAAGTGCTGTTTTCAATGGGTTTTATAATTTGAAATTCGGCATTTTGTCCCTCAAATCTGTCAATGTTCGATTCCATAAAACGGTTTGCGTGTTCTTTGCTTAGGTTGAATATCAGATTAACAGTCCCCTCGCTTAACATTTGTAGTTCTTTTTCGGTACTCTGATCAAAGTAGATTGTCATTTTGTCGAAAGACCCAACCCAAGTAGAATCCAAAACATACTTTTGATTTTTTTCGAGGGTCCAGACCGACTCCTTCATAGTAGCTTTTGATATTTTAAAGGGTCCACAACCAATATTATTTTCATTGCCATAGGTTTGCAAGGCCTCATTGGGCATAATGGACATACTAAGTGCTGCCAGTCCGTACAAAAAAGCAGGATATGAACCATATAATTCGAACACAAGCGTATGCTCGTCTGAGAAAATTATCCCTTCAATTGGAATTTCTGGAAGGCTATTGCCTGAACAGGCATCGTAAAATTTTTCTATTCCCGAAATGTTGGCGATAAAACCAAGCGGAATGTCATGCTTTTTGCAATTCCAAACAAGGTGTTTTATTGACGCCACAACATCAATGGCCTGAACAGAACGTGTTTTTGATTTTCCAAAAACGGCATCTTCATGGAAGAGAACATCCTTGCGGAGATAAAAAACAAACCTCGAAAAATCACTGTTTACCATCCAATCACGGGCAATGGATGGAATGGGTTCGCCTGTTTCGGGATCGAGCGATACCAGGTTTCCGTGAATTTGCGCTGAAATTTGGGCCTCTCCGGGTTTTGAGGTCAATTGGGGAAAAATGGTTGACGGTTTGTTTGTTTCCGTATAGCTAATGGTGTTCCCTTGTTTATTGTCTTCTCCAGAACAAGATATAAGTAAAACTAGCGCAATTGTAAAAACGAACATCACCCCATTGAATTGGAAGGAAAATCCCTGTTTGATTCTGTCTTTCATTTTTCTATTTTTTTTAGATTTCAAGAATGTAGGTTCTCTATCATCCTTTATTTCATTTGTTTTAAAGAATGCCTTGTTCCTCATTGGTAAAAGTCTTTGAGGTTGGTAAACCATCTGGTTTATCCCAGTTTAGATTAGTGTTCAAAAATACAAATAATGCGAATTATTTCAAACATACAGGAACTATTGTCAACCTATCAAAGAGAAAAAACCAAGACCCCTTTTCGTTTAATTAATCTTCCAAATACCCAAACTACCCGTTGTAAAAGTCTTCGTAGGCCTGCTGAATTTCATCCATTGTGTTCATCAGAAAGGGGCCGCGTGCTGCAATGGGCTCATTGATGGGTTGTCCGCTCATAATCAGAATTTTTGAATCGCGGGTTGCTTTTATTGTGAACTCTTCTCCCTGGTTTTCAAACAACGCCAAGTGATTTTCCATTATTGTACTCTGTTGGTTTACAGTTACATCGCCTTCAATGACCAAAAGCGATGTGTTGTAGTTTGCCGGTAGCACAATCGTAGCTAAGCCATTGGTTTTTAAGGTTACATTGTACAATTCAATGGGTGTAAAAACCCGGGCAGGGCCTTTTGTGCCATAATATTCTCCTGCAATGACTTCCACTTCACCGGCATTGTCAGGCAAAGAGTACACTCCCATTTGTTTTCGTGTAATAGGCTGATAGGTAGGAGCGGTATATTTATCCTTTGCAGGAAGGTTTACCCAGAGCTGAACCATTTGCATAATGCCTCCGGTGCGGCTGAATTCTTCTTCGTGATACTCTTTGTGTAAAATGCCGACTCCGGCGGTCATCCATTGCACCTCTCCCTTGCCAATAACGTCAGCATGTCCCGCGCTGTCGTGGTGAGCAAATCGTCCGCTACAGGCTATGGTCACAGTTTCCAATCAGCGGTGTGGGTGAACGCCAACACCACGAGGTGTTTCCGATGGAGGGGCGTTCCATTTCGCGATGTAATCGAGCAGGAAAAAGAGACTCATCCTGTCCATGTAGAATGTGGGGAAAAATTATGGACTTTTAACCCATTGCCAACCATAAGGGTTGGTGGCGGTGTTATGATCTTTTGAACCTTTTTCTGTGTTGTCATTTTCACTTCTATTAAATAACTGCTAAGTTAAGCAAAAACTATTAAAATATAGAACCTGCAGAATACAATAACTGTTTTAATCCTAGACTGTTGTCAAGGATAATAAAGCAGGTTCAAAGTTTTAACTGTAAAAAAGGGTAAATAGAAGAATGACAATGAAAAATTTACTGATTTTGAAAAATCGCTGTTAAAAGATAGTATCTTTGAGCCTCAATTTACAAACAAGGCCGTGAGCAACCAACAACAACCGATTTTCATTCTAACCAACAGTTTTCAATCTATCCTTTCCGACACTTCGGTTCCCATAACTTTTTAAGCCTGGCTTCATAAACTTTTATTATGCTCTAAAAATGCAACGGTTTTCCCAGGAAAACATAGTTGGCATGCTTTTTAGTATATCGGCTGCTAAACATAAAGAATTACAAATAAAACCACAATATGTCATTAAACATTCGTAACATCGCCATCATTGCTCACGTCGATCATGGCAAAACAACCTTGGTTGATAAAATCATGCGCCAGTGTAAACTGTTCAAGGATCACGAGAATCCTGGCGATTTAATACTTGACAACAACGATCTTGAGCGGGAGCGTGGAATTACCATTCTTGCCAAAAACATCTCGGTTCAGTATAAAAACACGAAAATTAATATTATAGACACTCCGGGTCACCACGATTTTGGTGGTGAAGTAGAACGTGTGCTTAACATGGCCGATGGTGTACTTTTACTTGTCGATGCGTTTGAGGGTTGCATGCCTCAAACTCGATTTGTTCTTCAAAAGGCTATTGATTTAGGTCTGAAAATCATTGTAGTTATCAATAAAGTTGACAAACCCAATTGCCGCCCCGACATTGTTCAGGAAGAGGTGTTTGAACTGATGTTCACGCTCGATGCCTCAGAGGCTCAACTTAACTTCCCCACCATTTATGGCTCGGCAAAAGAAGGTTGGATGTCTGACGATTGGAAATCGCGAAGCACAGATTTCACCCCGTTGCTCGAGTCGATTATTGCACATATTCCTGAGCCTAAGACTGAAACCGGATCTGCCCAAATGTTGATAACGTCGCTCGACTATTCGAACTATGTTGGTCGTATTGCCATTGGTCGAGTTTGGCGTGGTGCTTTTTCCGAAGGGATGCGCATTGGGATGATTAAGCGGGACAACTCTGTTAAAATGTTCAACATTAAAGAACTTTATGTCTTTGATGGTTTGGCAAAACGCAAAGTCCAAAAAGTGGAGACGGGCGATATTTGCGCCATGGTGGGTATTGAAGGGTTTGATATTGGCGATACTGTTTGCGATGCCAACAATATAGAGGCTCTTCCAACCATAGAAATTGACGAGCCAACCATTAGCATGACCTTTGCTATAAACGATTCTCCGTTTTATGGAAAAGAGGGTAAACTTGTGACATCAAGGCAAATAAAAGATCGACTTGAAAAAGAACTTGAGAAAAACCTGGCTATGCGATTGGAATATACCGATTCAGCAGATAGGTTTATTGTCTTTGGCCGTGGTATTTTGCATCTCAGTATCCTGATTGAAACCATGCGCCGCGAGGGTTATGAGCTCCAGGTTGGGCAGCCCCAGGTAATTGTTAAAAACATTGACGGACAAAAACACGAACCCTTTGAAAACCTGAAAGTAAGTTTACCCGAGGAGTTTAGTGGTAAAATTATTGAATTGGCGGCTCGGCGTAAAGGCGAGATGCTTTCTATGGAGAGAAAGGGCGACCGTATTAACCTTGAATTTGAAATTCCTTCGCGCGGAATTATTGGCCTCAACAGCATTGTTCTTACTCAAACGGCAGGTGAAGCCATTATGGCACACCGATTTATAGCATTCAAGCCCTGGAAAGGTGAAATTGAAAAGCGTATTAACGGTTCCCTCATTGCTATGGAAAGCGGCAAAGCCATAGCCTATGCAATAAATAAGTTGCAGGATAGGGGAAGTTTCTTTGTAGAACCGGGCGAAGACATTTATGCCGGACAGGTTATTGGCGAAAATACCCGTCAGGACGATTTAGTTCTGAATATTACCAAAACCAAAAAATTGACCAACATGCGCGCTAGTGGGTCGGATGATAAGGTACAAATTGCTCCAGCCATAAAATTCAGTCTGGAGGAAGCTTTGGAATACATTCAGCAGGACGAATATGTCGAAATTACACCAAAATCGATTCGATTGAGAAAGATTCTCTTGGATGAGAATGACAGGAAAAGGGCTCGAAATTCAAGCCTTTCACAATAAGACGTCGAAAATTTATGGCAAAATTCGTGTTTCCATTCTTGTAGTGTTTACTGACTTTCAGAAACATCAAAAGGATTTCGCTTTTGATTGCAGGACAATATTTGCGAACAAAAAACCGAGTGTCAACCATGAAACGAATTATGGATACGTTAAGGGGGCTGTTTAAAAAGCCACTGATTTGTCATAGTAAGCACAGGGAAGCAACCTTTTAATCCTGATAACATGGAGATTGCTTCATCCTTCCTTCTATCAATGACATCGGTTTGGGACTTTTAAGACAGCCTCAAGCGTATGCGTACCGGAATTTCTGAAACATAGAAATTAAGATAGGTATGAAAGACAGAAACATCACACAGTTCAGTATGTGTTTGGGTTTCCGGTCGGATGGGCAGCTATAAATATTTGCTCATCAATTCAAATAATTTCTCGCGGTGCAACGGTTTTGTCATGTATTCATTGCAGCCACCTTCCAGTGCCTTTTCACGATCAGGTGTAAGAGCGAAAGCTGTTTGGGCAATTACCGGGATGGTCGAGCCCTCGCTCCGCATTCTACGAACTACTGAAATACCGTCAATATCGGGTAATTTAATATCAGGTAGTAAAAGATCAATTTTAGAAATTTGCTGAACCAAGTCAAGGGCTTCCTTTCCTGTTTTAGCCCATAGAAGATTGGCATTTGTACTTTCAACCAAGCATTTAAGAAAAACATAGCTAGGCTGGTCGTCTTCAACCAACAGGATGGTTTTACCAGTCCAGTTGTAAATTGTTTTTTCTGCTTTATTCATTGGTTTGGGAGTGTTTTCGGCAACATTATGGGGCAAGTTAAAAAAAGAATTTGGATCCAACACCTTCCTCTGACTCGTACCAGATTCTTCCTCCCTGCATCTCTACGTTAGCTTTTACTATAGCAAGACCAATGCCAGTACCACTTCGGCTTTCGAAAATAGGGGATTCCAGCTGCCGGAAACGATCAAAAATAGTGTCATTGACACCAATAGGGATTCCAACACCAGTATCAAATACAAAAAACTGAAGGCTTTTCTCTGTTTTTTTATAGCCAAATTCGACGTTTCCTTTTACTGTTTTCTTTACAGCATTGACAAGAAGAATGTTTAATATTTGTCTCACTTTCAATTCGTCGGCCAATATTGCATCGTTAGGATAAGTCAAGCCTCGTTGGCTTGATAATGTTATACCTTTCCCGACGCACGATTCGTAATAGGATCGTTGCATATCATCAATAATTTTATTTAGTGAAAACTCAGTAACAAAAATTTCTACCTGGTTGGCATCAATTCTGGAAACATCAAGGATGTCATTTATTCTGGACAGCAAATCACGGGTGTTTGAAAGGATTAATTCAGCGAACTCAGCACGTCGGACATCTTCCAGCGAATGTTGAAGCAATTGTGCGAATCCGCAAATGGCATTCATTGGTATCCTTATTTCGTGGCTCATATTGGCCAGAAACGCGCTTATTAGTTTGTCGCTTTCTTCGGCTTTTTCTTTAGCAATTCTAAGCTCTTCATTTTTTTGGCGTAAAATCATTTCAACCCTTTTCCGTTCCGAAATATTGGTTACGGTACCAATATAGCCAACATGTTTTCCATCAACAAATTCGGTTACCGCATGGTCCAGCACCCATACAAATTTTCCATCCTCACGTGCAAACCGATATTCATCGGATGAGGCTGCGGTTTTTTCCACATTTTCCAGCCAACGGCTCTTGACACTTTCTTTTTCAATCGGGTGAACGGCATTGAGCCAACCGAAACCGAGGGCTTCTTCAAATTCAATTCCAGATAAGGCAAACCATTTGGGGTTAACATAGGTGGTGAATCCATTGGGAAGTGTCCTGAAAATTCCAACAGGTGATATTTCGGATGGAGAATGAAAGAGAGCCTCGCTACGGCGCAATTCCAGTTCAGTTTCCTTTAAAATGGTGATGTCAGTAACGGCACCAGTCCAGATAGAACTCTGAGCGGGAAGCCTCCTCGGAAGGGAAATAAAGCGGTACCACCGGGTTTTTCCATCGATTACAACGCGTCCCTCCCATTGAAATTTGGTTAAAGAATTAGCCGAATTGCGGTTGGCCTCAATGAAAGAACCAACGTCATCGGGGTGTATGGCCTGGAGTAGGGTTTTTGGCTTATCTTGCAATTGGGTATAAGAAATTCCCAATAGTTCGTTGAAATTGTTATTGGCATACAGAATTTTATATACTGGCATTCCAAAACCATCGAATTCTATTTTTGGTAATGCTGACAATCTGTATATACCTACTGGAGCGGCATCGGTTACATCTGTAAGAAAAGAATAGGTTTCCTCAAGTTCCCCTTTTTTCTTTTCAATTCATGGGTGGAGGCCTTAACTTGTTTACGGAGAACAAAAAGGAAAATGAGCGCAATAAACAAAAGAAAACAAATGCCTGCAATTATGTAAAGAACAAATTCAGGAATGAATTTTTCATACGTCTTATCGAACCAATTGTTAATTGAAGCATAGTAGGCAGACTTTGGATTGTTAATCATTTTGATTAAGTTTCTGTCCACCTTTGACATCAAATCCAGGTTTCTTCTTTTTTGCAAAAGCAAAATAGATTTGTGTTGGCCGAAATACGATGTTTGTCGCTTTTACATCTTTATCAAAAAGATCGGAATAGTAAAAAAACCTGTCGGCTATAACGGCATCAATTTTACCATCCTTAAGCGCTTCTATGGACTCTGTATAGCTTGGAAAATCAACAACTGTGTACTCGATTTTAAATTGATTTTTAATTTCCTTTTTTAAATATCCCTCCTGAATAGATCCAACCAAAACACCGATTTTTTTGTTCGAGAGTTCGAGAATGGAAGACATTGAATCGCTATATGAAACAAACACTTCCAGCCATGATTCTATTACGGGGATTTTGTTGAGTGAAAATAACGAATCGCGTTCAACCGAATAGGCCATGTCAGGCAAGATATCAATTTTTCCTTCGCTAAGCCCTTTTTTTAAATCAACCCATTCACCAACAGTGTACTCAATTTTCCATGATTCTGCTTTAGCAATTTCCTCCACAATATCAATAAATAGACCTTGTGGAATTCCTTTACTATCAGTAAAGATTTTTGGTCGGTTTTGATAGACTCCAACCCTGACAGTCCTTTGGTTTTGAGACCTCAAAAAGACAGGGGCGAGCAACAGGAAAATAGCAGTTATGTTAATCCATTTGGCCATTTTATGCAGCAGTAAATCAAAACAATTCGGAAATTTATGTATTTTCCGTTTGATAACAATGAATTATTAAAACATTTTGACAGTTACATCAAAACTGTAAGAATTGACACATGTATAAGGTAACAAGCAATCTAAGGGGTTTGTTTCACAAGGTTATTTTATCAGCAGTATTAATCAAAATAACCGATTAGAAGATTCATAATCCCGAAAAACAACAGTTGGCAAATAAGGACAAAGTTCGATAATGAATTGGTGTTGTTTTTTAGGCCTAATCGTAAAAAATAGACCAGTGGTAGAGAAATAATAAACCATCCCGCGTAGTTTTGCAAAGGAGGCGTCCCTCCATGCCAATGCCAAAGGTCAAACCTGATTGCAAATGGCTCAAGGAGAACGTCATAGAACACCATAAATGCTGAAGCAGTCACGGTGAATAAATAGGGTTGATGAATTTTATCTTTCAATGCCATAACAATTAAATATGTTGTAAGCATCCAATTAATAAACATGTTTATGGGTGTACCCCAAATGGAAAATCCCAGTGAAGATCCATAAGAATATTGGCCAAAGACAATGCCTGTATTTGTCCCAACGGCTTCAACAATCCAGCCTACAAAACCCACTATTGCAAGAAAAATATATGGCTTTAGGTTTTGCTTACTTTGGTGCAAAAGCAATACTATGAGTGTAAAAAGAGTGAAAACCCAACTTAGTTTGTAGTATTGGGGATTGTCTCTTTTCCAGAAAAGCCCAATTATGCCAATAACATAACCGATAGATAAAACAATCTTCGATGCCCGTGGATCAAAAAGGAGGTTCTTGATTTTTGTCATGCCATTAAATTACGATTGTTTCGGTGTCTGTCGGCATCTCGTGCTGATTTCTTTTTTAGGTTTTCTGTAAATGCTTTTGTGAGGTCAACTCCGGTTTGGTTAGCAAGGCAAATGAGCACAAAAAGAACATCAGCCATTTCATCCGCAAGGTTTTCTCTTTCGCCTTCTTTGAAAGATTGCTCTCCGTACTTACGCGCTATTACACGAGCCGGTTCACCAACCTCCTCGGTTAGGATAACCATGTTCGTCAGTTCATTAAAATAACGAACTCCAACGGTCGAGATCCATTGATCAACCTTTTGTTGGGCTTCCTGGATAGTAATATTCTTGTTCATGTTATTCCTTGTTTCGCGAATCTATAAAAATAGTAACCGGGCCTTCATTTACCAGCGTAATTTGCATTTTTGCCCCGAAAATTCCGGTTTCGGTTTTGCGTTCCATTTTTAAGGACAACAAATCAACAAATTTATCGAATAAAGGCCTTGAAATTTCCGGTGGTGCAGCGTTAATAAACGATGGCCGGTTGCCTTTCTTGGTTTTTGCATGTAAAGTAAATTGACTAACGGCCAATATACTGCCATTTGTTTCCTTTATGGAGAGATTCATTTGTCCATTTGCGTCCTCGAATACACGTAATTGAACAATTTTCGATGAAAGCCATTCAGCATCTTCTATTGTGTCTTGATGTTCAACACCTAACAGAACTAAAAAACCATTACAAATTTCACCTGTAATTTGGGTTTCAACAGAAACACTTGCTTTAGAACAGCGTTGAATTAATGCCCTCATTTACTTCTCCATTTCTCATTTCCAATCGAAAAGCTCGTTGGGTATTTGATATTATTTGTTTTCGAAAATCTTCCTTATTGACCTGTAAAACTACGCAAATTCTTTTTAAAAAATGTTCAACAGGAAGGCTGGAATCATCGGTTTCAATCAATATCCTTTCTTTTGGGATAATGCTGATAGAGTCATGAAGTTTCTTAGTTGGATTATCAAATACTTTCCCAAATGAAAAATAGGTGTCAAATTCGAGCAATTTTCGTGTTTGTAGCTCGTTTGCCCTGAAATCGTGCAAGATATATCTTAGATTTCCGAACTTGCTGCAAATGTTGAACATATCACTCCAGGATTTAACAGAATGAATGATTACCGGAAGATTTTTTTCGTTGGCAAAAGAAAGGAGGAGCTTAAAAATTGCAACCTGTTTCTGGAAAGACACCTTGCAAACTCTGTCAAGCCCACATTCTCCGATAGCCACCGGTTGCATTTCTTCAAAACAAGCTTGCAATAGATTGGGTACTTCATTGGGATTGACCAATTCTGCATCCCAGGGATGAATGCTTGCCGAATAGAGAATTTTTCCGGATTTCTGATATGTTTGGTTTCGTTTGCCCAGAACATCCCAACTAACCACTGAATCGTTGCTGGGAGTGTGTGTATGAGCATTTATAACGGGGTTTTGGAACATGGTTTTCGATCAATTCGACGTTTCACAATTTTTGCCTAAACCCTAACTTCGGGTAAAAATTATCTCTTTCCGGATGAGAGTCGCAAGTAGCAGGTGGCAAATGATTAGATTGTATTTTATTTTTTTCGGAATGAATAAGCCCATTTAGAAGTTTTTCTACTTCTTTACAAAGCTCAAACAATATATCAAATTTTGGCTTGGAAATGAATTCCAAGTTTTCAGCTATTTCAATCTGAGTTTGAAGCTCATAAAGTGATCCTCTTGCAATGTGAAGGAAGTTAATAAAGTCAGGCTTTGCTCTTCTTCCAAAACCCTCCGCAATATTTGATGGTATTGAAACGGACGACCTTCTTATTTGGGCGGTTAAACCATTTACCTTAAACCCAGATTACGCATTAGCGATTAGAGGAATTTTGAGAGGGTAGTCCCAC
>JBBISE010000085.1:0-14179 GCA_037441445.1 Salinivirgaceae bacterium | reverse complement strand
TATTCAAATGCAATACACTAAAAAAAAGAGGCTGCCTTTTTAGACAGCCCCTACAGCTCTCCAATGTTAAAGTTATCTTAAAATTTACCGCTTTTCATGTTTCTGGGTTATTTTTGCGTTCAGAAAATAATGTATTATGTTATGGATATAGTCGTAAAAAACTTCACGAAAACCTACGGCCCCCAAAAGGCTGTGGACAACATCTCTTTCCATCTGAAACAGGGAGAGATATTGGGTTTTCTGGGTCCCAACGGAGCCGGAAAAACTACTACCATGAAGGCCATAAGCTGCTTTATTGCCCCCACGGCCGGCGAAATTCTGGTAGGCGGACAATCGGTAAAAGAAAATCCCGACAAGGTAAAATCCATGCTGGGATATTTGCCCGAAAGCAACCCGCTTTATACGGACATGTGCGTCATTGACTACCTGAAGTACGTGGCCGAGCTTCAAAACGTGCCCAAGGAAAAAGTCCGCCAGCGTGTGGCTGAAATGATCAATGTGTGTGGCCTGGAAGCTGAAAAACACAAGGTCATTAACGAGTTGTCGAAAGGTTACCGCCAACGCGTGGGATTGGCGCAAGCCATGATTCACGACCCGCAGGTTCTAATCCTCGACGAGCCAACAACAGGTCTTGACCCGAATCAGATTATCGAAATCCGCGAACTGATTAAACGTATTGGCCGCGAGAAAACCGTAATCCTTAGCTCGCACATTCTGGCTGAAGTAGAAGCAACCTGCGACCGGATTCTAATTATTAACAAAGGGGTGATTGTGGCCGACGGAACCTACGACGAGCTGAGCAAAAAAGCCACCAGCGACGAAATCCTGACCGTAGGCATTGCCGGGTGCAACTTCGACGACGCTTACAACGTCCTGAAATCGCTCGATAGTGTGGCTATGGTCGATGTAAAATCGGCTTCAGACTTTATTTTCGAAATACAGTCCAAGCCGGGACAAACGTCCATTAAACCGGTTTTTGATATGTGTGTCCGAAACAATTGGTACATCTCGCGTATGACACCTGTCGAAACCAAGCTCGAGGATATTTTCCACGATTTAACGGCAAACTAAACCATTCAATAGCAACAACAAACGAATTCTAAAGATATGAGACAAATTTGGATTATAGCCAAGCGCGAGTTGCGGTCGTTCTTTGACTCGCTGATAGCCTATATCATGATGATAGCCTTCCTGGGGTTCAGCGGTTTTTTTACCTGGCTCTATGGCGCTGACGTATTTTTCGTGGGACAGGCAAGCCTTCAAACTTTTTTCGAAGTGGCTTTTTGGACCCTCTTTTTCTTCATTCCGGCACTGACCATGCGTTTGCTGGCCGAGGAAAACCGCTCGGGCACCATTGAATTGTTGCTCACCCGCCCGGTTACTGACTGGCAGGTGGTTACCGGAAAATTCCTGTCAACGCTTATGCTCATTGGTATTGCCCTGTTGTTAACACTGCCCTACTACATCACTGTTGCCAACCTGGGTGATATAGACCACGGAGCCGTCATTACCGGCTACACCGGGTTGATTTTGATGAGCGCAGCCTATATCAGCATTGGTATTTTCACCAGCTCCATTACCAACAACCAGATTGTGGCATTTCTGATTACACTGTTCATCGGTATTTTCTTCCACCTGATATGTGGAATCCTGGCCAGCAGTACAAGCGGAGTTTTCGGTCAGTTTTTCAACTACCTGAGCCTGCAAAACCACTTCAACAGCATTGCCCGTGGCGTAATTGATTCCCGCGATATTATCTATTTCGGTTCCATCATTGTTGTAGGATTGGTGGCAACAGAAGCGGTTCTGGCCCGTCGCAATGTATCGGAATAATTTTATAAACAGTTGACATTATGAGAACAAGAAAAAAATTATTATACAGCCTGTTTTTGTTGGTAGCCATAGTTGTTGTTGCCAACTTCCTGTCCAGTGGCCTGTTCCTGCGCCTCGATTTTACGGAAGACAGCCGTTACACGCTAAGCAAAGCAACCAAGGATATTTTGCGCAATATTGACGAACCGGTGACTATTACCGCCTATTTCTCCAAAGATCTTCCACCGCATGTGGCCAAAAACCGCCAGGATTTTAAAGAGATGCTGGAGGAATATTCAGCCCTTTCGCGAGGCAATGTGGTTTACGAGTTTCAAAATCCCAACGAAAGCACCGAGATTGAACAGGCGGCCACGCAAAAAGGCATTCAGCCGTTTTTGATTAACGTACGGGAAAAGGATCAGGTAAAACAGCAAAAAGCCTATATGGGTGCCCTAATCCGCTATGCCGACCGCGAGGAGGTTCTGCCTTTTATTCCGCTGGGAAGCGCCATGGAATATGCCTTGTCGAGTTCCATTAAAAAAGTAACGCTGCAAGAGCGTAAAACCCTGGCATTTGTGCAGGGACACGGCGAACCCGGCATTGAAAACTATCAGCAAGCCATGCAGGAGTTGCAAATCATGTATGATGTTGAACCCGTAACCCTGACCGATACAGCCAATGTACTTTTGGGATACGAAACCGTAGTGGTGGTTGCACCCACCGACAGTTTTCCTGAAGCTCATCTGGCTCAATTCGATCAATTTTTGGAAAAAGGCGGCAAAATGTTGCTGGCTGTTGACCGCGTGAATGGCGATTTGCAACAAGCCCGCGGCTCGGAAGTAAACACGGGTTTAGAAAAATGGCTCGAAAAACGCGGAATCCAACTCGAGAACAATTTCATTATCGATGTTTCGTGCGCCAACGTCATGGTGCAGCAAAATACCGGATTTTTCCGCATGCAGTCGCAGGTGATGTTCCCGTACTTGCCCATTATCAGCAAGTTTGCCGACCACCCTGTAACCTCGGGTTTGGAATCGGTTCTGCTGCAGTTCGCCAGCCCCGTGAACTACATTGGCGATACGCTGATTTCGTTCACCCCGTTGTTGTTTTCGTCGGAAAACTCGAACACGCAACCGGCATTCATTTATTTCGACATTCAAAAACAGTGGACAAAACAGGACTTTACCAAGAAAGAACTGGTGGCTGGAGGTTTGTTTGAGTCGAAAGAACCAACCAAACCCTTTAAAATGATTGTGTTTGGTGATGGCAATTTCCCCGTCAACGGCGAAGGCCAAAACGCCCAACAACAACAACCCGACAATATCAACCTGTTTGTTAACGCCATTGATTTCCTGTCCGACGACACGGGTTTAATTAAACTTCGTACCAAAGGCGTTACATCGCGCCCCATTGACCAGGTGGAAGACGGCAAAAAGGCGTTCCTGAAATACCTGAACTTCCTGCTGCCCATGGTTTTGGTCATTGGATACGGTATTTTCCGCGCACAACGTCGCAAGATTATCCGCATTAAGCGTATGCAAAAAGGGTATATTGACTAACTAAAAATAGAACACGGTATGTTAAAGACAAAAAGCAAGATTTTATATATTGTCCTGGCTGTCCTGGCTGTTGCGCTGGTATTCAACACAGTGAGAACAAATATCAAGGGCGAGCGTTCGTTCCGCACTACACTGGTCGATTTCGATCCGCAGAAAATTGATCAAATGATCCTTTTGGGCCACGATTCTGAAATAAAATTCACCCGCGACAACGATAAATGGACTGTGGCACAGGAAACCAAGGTACACAGCGCCGATGCACAATCGGTAGAGAATATCCTGAAAGAGCTTTCAACTATGAAAATTGAACGTCTGGTGACCAAAGATAAAGCCAAACTGGGCGAGTACGAAGTAAACGACACCCTTGGCACCACCGTGCAACTTTATAGCAAAGGTAAAAAAGTAGCCGATGTGGTAGTTGGCCGGTTTAACTACCGCCAGACAGGAAATCGCCAAGGCGGCATACAGCTCTCGACAATGATACGCCTTGCCAAGGAAACCGATGTTTACAGCATTGAAGGAGCATTGAGCATGTCCGTAAAACGCGATTTTGACAGCTTCCGCGACAAAACCGTGGTGCGGTTCGACCCCGACAAGCTTCAAAGTATAGAGTTTACCTATCCATCGGACAGTTCGTTTACGCTAACACGCGGCAGCGATGTGTGGTTTATGAACCGCGATACGGTGGACACCGGGAAAGTCATAAATTTCCTGAACGATATTAAGGAAACACGGGCAAGCAGCTTCGCCACCGATTTCGACCCGGCTGGTGCACTCGAATTCCAGATGAAAGCCACCTTCAGCGGTCAGGCTCCTGTCGAGGTAAAAGCGTACAAACAAGGTGAGAAGTATGTCTTTGTCAGCTCGCTGAACGAAAGTCCGTTATCGGACGCCGAATACCTGTTTAAACGTCTGTTTGCCTCGCAAAAGAAATTTGTAAAATAAAGCTATATACCCAGAAAATTTATTGTTAGAAAACCCTGGTCTCTGGATCGGGGTTTTGTTTGTCTATACTAACGTAAATGAACGTTTTTTTTGACAGCAAAGAAGATTTTTACCAGTAAACAAATTTGTACCTTTGACAAAATCAAAACAACATGACACAAGAACAAAATAAACCAAAGGGAATTAAAGTTGATCGAGACTGTACCCTTATGGAATACCTGCAAACCCGCTTTCCTGAGAAAAGCCGGACTTCAATAAAATCACTTTTGACCAACAAACGGGTTTTGGTTGATGGTCACCCTGTCTCTCAATACAATTTTCCGTTGAAACCCGGAAATACAATAACCCTCGGACAATCTGCCGCCAGGGAAAAATTGGATGGTGCCGATTTCAATATCCTTTTCGAGGACGATCACCTTATTGTAGTTGATAAACGCGCAGGGATGCTTTCCATTGCCACCGAAAAAGAAAAAGACAACACTGTTTATAGTATGCTTAGCGCCTACGTAAAACAAAAATCGAGGTCGGCAAAAATTTTCATTGTCCACCGCCTTGACCGCGAAACATCTGGTGTTATGGTTTTTGCTAAAAATGTGGAGGCCAAAGAGTTATTACAGCAAAGCTGGGACAAAAGTATTATCAGAAGGACATACGTTGCCTTGGTCGAAGGTGTTGTCAGGTACGATTACGAAACTATACGCTCATTCCTATGGGAAGATAAAAGTTTGATTATGCGATCTTCGCAAAACCCCAACGAAGGACAAGAGGCTATTACTCATTACAAAGTGATGAAGCGCAATAAAAGTTTCACCCTTTTGGAAGTTGAGCTAGAGACCGGACGAAAAAACCAGATTCGGGCGCACATGCAACTCATAGGAAACCCAATAGTGGGGGATAAAAAATACGGGGCAAAAACCAATCCTATTGGTAGAGTTGGGTTGCACGCTAATTTACTTACGTTTAAACACCCAATGACGGGGTTCGAGGTAACTTTCCAGTCACCAATACCCAAAAAATTTTCTAAACTGATGTCGAAAGGAGTTGATTAGCCCTATTTAAAAGATACCGACCCGCTTCCAATGTGACGCTGGTCAGCATACAGCTCAAGGCGGTATGTTCCCTTTGGAATTTCGTTTTCGATATCCACAAAAATGCAAATATCAAGAGATTCGTTCTGGTAGTCAACCTCACGACGGGCTGAGTACACCACCGCTTCTTCACCAACCATCACTGAATCACGTTGGGGGTTCTCAATAACAACATTGTCGGGACGAGTGACCCTAACGTAGATAAAACGGTTGCCGGGTTTTGCAATGGGATTTTTATCGAGTGTAAAGCATATCTTAATTTTCTCGACGTTTCGGGCGCGGGAAACGTCCCGTCCTCGTTTGCTAAGACCCTCGGCTACTATGTTTATGGGTCTTAAAACACTGGCAATATCAACCTTTTCGGCGGCCTCCTCAAACTTTTTTGAAATTTCTTGTCTTTCCGATTCCACTTCTTGCATTTTCCTTTTCACATCGCGGTTTTCAGACCTAAGAGCTATATTGCTTTGGTTAAGTGAATCAATTTGAACGATATAGCTGCGCATAATTTTTCTAAGTGTTCCCAGTTCTTTTTCATATTCAGCAAATTTTGACTGACTGTAGGAACGTTCATTTCGCAAACGCGACAACAAATCCTTAACCCTTTCTTTTTCACTTAATAGTTGAGCATTAATTTCCTGGTTGTTGGTTTTCAGGTTATCGTATTCAGAAATCATTTCCACCAATCTGTTTTCGAGGCTGTCCTTTGTATTGGTCAAATCCACGTTTATCTGTACCTGTTGAATGTTTTTCTTCTTTTCAACAAAATATAAAACACCAAGAAGCCCCACTAAAAGAGTTAATACTCCAATCAGGATGTTCTGAATTAAAGACTGCTTTGTTGTTCCATTTACCATAGTGACACAATTTTAGTTATTTTGTGTAATTCAACAATTTGTATATTTGTTTGGTGCGCAAAGATAGCAATTTGTTGGGCAATTTGGGAACATCAATAAAAATATAGTATAAGAAAAGACCTGTTTTTTTACCAAAGACAACACCCTAACCCATGTATTTGGTGGAATCAGAAAAGGTAGAGCTTCGTCCAATGATAATTTTATTACAAAAATGAACATTGATTCAATTAAATAGCGTAATTTTACACTCCGGTTTTTAGAAAAAAGCATAATTTTGCAAAGCACTAAACCATTTCACGAGTTGAGAAATATGAAGGTAAAAATTCAAAGGCTGAGTTTGATAATTGTTGGGCTAATTTTCGGTTTCAACGTTTTTGGCGGCGAGATTGTACTAAATGGTATTTATCAGGGTAAAAATCTTTATGTTATGAACCCATTCTCGGTAGGGGGAGGTTTTTGCGTACAGGAAATCAAAGTTAATGGGCAAAAAACAAATGACGATCTTAACAGCAGTGCTTTTGAAATTGATTTGTCAGTATTTCAATTCAAAACCGGCGACAAATTAATAATTTCAATTCTCTACAAAGATGATTGCAACCCTAGAATTTTAAATGAGGACGTTATTAAACCGCGCAGTACTTTTGAAGTAAAATCGTTAAAATTCGATATCAAAACCAATACTATTACCTGGGAAACAACAAAGGAATCGGGTTCACTGCCATACATTATAGAACAGTTTCGTTGGAACAAGTGGGTCCGGATTGGGACTGTAGAAGGAACGGGCGATGTCAATCAAAACAGTTATTCGTTTGCTGTTGATTTGCACAGTGGTGTTAACCGTTTTCGAATCCGTCAGCGTGACTTTACAAACCAGGATCGTTTCACAAAAGAGATATCGGCACGTTCGGCCAAACCACCAATAACATTTGAGCCTAAAAAACCCACAACAAGTATAACTTTTAGTGCCGAAACCAACTACGAAATTTTCAATTCGTCAGGTACACGGGTTTTGCACGGAAAGGGGACAACCGTTGATATTTCAAGTCTTCCCAAGGGCGATTATTTCCTGAATTACGACGCAGTTACCGAAACCCTGAAAAAAAGATAAAAAAATTACGGATTTTGCAAAAAAGTTCGTAATATTGCAGCCCGAAAAAGGCATTAGCACATGCCCGGGGCCCATAGCTCAGTCGGTTAGTAGCACCTGACTCATAATCAGGGGGTCGCTGGTTCGAGCCCAGCTGGGCCCACAAGGAAAATCAGCCACTTACAACGAATTTGTTTGTAGGTGGTTTTTCTTTTATACACCAGTTTACAGACCCGAGCTTTGATTATGAAAGGGTTTGCCTTTACTTATTTGCGATTGGGTTTTTGGTTAATGTAATATTCATTCATTAGGGGTAATTACAATTGTCGAGTGCCTAGGATGTGTGATATCCAGTTTTTCCTCCAATTCTATACCCGCAACAGGGAAGTTTTTTCTGGCAAAATGTGGCAATTTCATTTATTTTTAAACTAATTCAATGGCGATTGTTTCAAATTCTGAATTGCCTTTATTGCGATATACATGTTTCAACTTGATCTATCAAAGTGTCACAAAACGAACCGCTTTTGTTTGTGTTTCGACCGATTTGGCTGATTTTTTTTGATATAGTATTGATTCTTTCCCACTTTTGTCATTTCTTTGCATAAAAATTCACTACAATGTTGCTTCGGAAAGCTATGTTTTCACTCGCATGTGTTCTGGTCACCTTACAAATGTCCGGACAAATAAGTTTGTCTAACATTGACGGGGAGAACTTATGCAGCAGGAAAATACGCAAATATGTTGAAGGTTTTCGGAAACACAATTTCTTAACTTTTAGCGATTTGGAAGCCTCAATTGGTTCTGAATTTTTGAAAGAAAACTTTTCCGTTCACAACGGCGGTTTTACTGTTGATGCCCCCCTGAAAAAGGTATGGGAAACATCTATAAGTGCCAACCCTTCAGAACTGAGGCGCGGGAGTATCCTTTCGCTGGCCTTTATTTACAACAAAGCCGATGAAAAGCTGCTTTTCCTTCCCGATTTAAAAAACTACAACCTTGTGGTTGAGCAAATTTATTTCATTAATCTGCGTTTAATGAAAGGCTTTTTTAATTTACCAACTGCATTGAAGGTGACAAAAATTGACGCAAGTCAAAACATTATAGAATTTACCTATTTAAGGGGTGGAAAATCCGAGGGGAGACAAATCCTTCATTTTATAGCCGAAACAGAAACCCGCACCCGCGTTGACCATATCACTTATTATCGCAGCCACTCCAAATTCCGGGATAAAAGGCTTTATCCTCATTTTCATCAATTGGCTATTAGCGAATTGCATAAAAATATGGGTCAGAAGGCCATGGAGGAACAATAGGTTCTACTTTATTCTGAAACGACCGTTCCCACTTTTTCGCCTCGAATTATCCTTAAAATATTTTCCGGATCGTCACCGTTGTAAACGATAATAGGCATTTTGTTTTCACTACAAAGGGAAAAGGCCGTCATGTCCATCACTTTCAGGTTTCGCTGGATGGCTTCCTGGTACGTTATCGTGTCGAATTTTACAGCCTCAGGATCTTTTTCAGGGTCAGCAGTGTAAACCCCATCAACGCGAGTGGCTTTAAAATAACCGTCGGCCTCTAGTTCAATGGCACGGAGTGCTGATGCCGTATCGGTTGTGAAATAAGGATTCCCTGTTCCGCCGGCTACAATCACAACATGTCCATTTTTTAGGGCCTCCAATGCTTTTCGCTTTGAATAAAATTCCCCGACGGGTTCCATACGGATTGAAGTGTAAACCGAACAAGGTTTCCCAACAGAATTCAGTGCCGATTGCAACGCCAGGCTGTTTATGACTGTAGCCAGCATACCCATCTGGTCGCCGATAACACGGTCAAAACCTTTACCAACACCCTGAAGGCCACGAAAAATGTTGCCCCCGCCAATTACAATGGCAACTTCGACGCCCATTTCGGCCACGGTCTTAATCTGGTGGGCAAAATTCATCAACGCATCGGTATTAATTCCTTGTGAATTACCTCCGGCTAAGGACTCCCCACTTAACTTCAGGAGGATTCTTTTATATTTTATCATATCGCTATATGTTTTGTTTCCTGCTACAAGGTATGAAAATTTGGACAAAGGTAAAGTTTTTGACTGGAAAATGTTGTTTTCAAGGATTGCTTTGATTTCAAATGCTGGAGAAATTGAACGAAGGCGTTTTTTTGTATTTCACCATGGCAATGGCGCTTGAATACTCATTACTGTTTTGAAATCTCTAAAACTTTGTGTATTTTTACTCGTTTTTATCAAAAACTGAAAAGTTCGAATGAATGAATAAAATATTAAATATGAAACAGTTAGAAAAATACAACCTGAACGTAGCTGAACAAGAAGTTAAATTGGCTGTAGCCTCAATCATCGAAAAATCAAAGCAATACAAAGAGGTTGAAACTCTTAAACTGTTGTTCAACCTCATTGACCTTACTTCACTTAACGGCAGTGATACACGATCGAAAATTGCCGATATGGCGCAAAAAGTCAGCTGGTTTCCAAAAACGTTTCCAAATATGCCAAACGTGGCCGCAATCTGCGTTTATCCGGCGTTGGTGCCTGTTGTAAAAGAAAATCTCACCGTTTCAGGAATTGGAATTGCCTCGGTTGGCGCGGGTTTCCCGGCATCACAAACATTTTTGGATGTAAAAACCCTGGAGTGTAAAAGAGCTGTGATTGAAGGTGCTACTGAGGTTGATACTGTTATTTCTCTCGGAGAATTTTTCGAGGGCAACTACCAATATGTTTACAACGAGATAAGTGCCGAAAAAGAATCCATCGAGGATGCGCACCTGAAGGTCATCCTGGAGTCGGGCAGTTTGCGTTCCATGAAAGAGATCCGCGTTGCCTCGCTCATAGCCATGGAAGCTGGAACCGATTTTATAAAAACCAGCACCGGAAAAACCGAACCGGCTGCAACCCCCGAAGCGGCCTACATTATGTGCCAGGCAATTAAAGATTACAAGGCAGCAACAGGACGCATGGTTGGTTTCAAACCCGCCGGTGGAATTGTAACGCCCGAAAATGCGCTGATTTACTATGCCATTGTAAAAGAAGTACTTGGCGAAGAGTGGCTCAACAACCACTGGTTCCGTCTTGGTGCCAGCAAATTGGCCAACAACCTGTTGACCGAGATTTCGAAAATGACAACGGGAAAAATGGATCCTATTCTATATTTCTAAAAACAATGATAACCATCCAATCAACCCTGACTTCCGATCCCAATATGCCCGGAACGTTCCTGTTCGACAGCATCGTTTTTGGGCCCGTTATCAGCCGCCGACTGGGAGTTTCCCTAGGTATTAACCTGTTACCGGCCAACCGAAAAGTGTGTTCGTTCAACTGCATTTATTGCGAGTGTGGGTTCACTCCCTCAACACTGGAAAATAGCATGTTGCCTTTGCACGATGACGTTGTAAAGGAGCTGGAGAAAGCGCTGATTGAACACAAGTTAGCCAATCGCACCATCGACTCAATAACCTTGGCTGGGAACGGTGAGCCAACGCTTCATCCCCATTTTCCTAAAATTATTGACTCGTTGCTGGTGTTACGCCGCAAATATTTTCCGCAAACACGCATTGCCGTTCTGACTAATGCCTCGCGTCTTCACAAACCGGGAATTCTGAACGCGTTGTCGCTCATTGACGATCCCATACTAAAGCTCGATTCAGCCATTGAATCGACTGTTAAGGCCATGGATTGTCCGGTTGAAAGCTTCAAAATAAAAAACGTGGTGGATATTATGGCAAAAATGAATGGTAATTTTGTTCTGCAAACCATGTTTATTAAGGCAAGCATTGGCGATTCATTTATAGACAACACGACCGAGAAAGAGGTAAATGCTTGGCTAAAAGTACTAAAGAAGATAAAACCCAGACTGGTGCAAATTTACACTATTGCTCGAATTCCGGCGTCTGGAAAGGTAGAAAAAGTTGATTTTGCTAGGTTGGAAACCATTGCACAAAAGGTTCAGAAACTGGGAATACAAACACAAGTTACACCCTAACCTTAAGTTGTATGTCTGTTATTGTTGAATTTGCGATGTTCCCAACGAACAAAGAAAACGGAGTAAGCGAATACGTGGGCAGAATCCTGGCCATGATTCGCGATTCGGGTTTTCACTATCAGCTAACCCCCATGGGAACACTTGTTGAGACTGATGAGCTTTCTCAAGCTCTAGAAGTAATTCAAAAAGCCCACGAAGTGCTAAAATCAGATTGTAACCGGGTTTATTGTACCGCCAAATTCGATATACGAGAAGGAAATACAGCAAGGATGGCCCAAAAGGTACAATCAGTTAAAAGCAGGATAGGAGAGGTGAACACTTGATGTTTGCTGCACATTTGCTCAAAGCACTTTTCTTGTGTTCAACACTATTTTCGAATCAGGTTGAGCCGCCTGAGAGTGTCCCTTTTCAAGACGGAGAAAGAGCCACCTATGTGGTTTACTACAATTGGGGATTCGTATGGATGACCGCCGCCAATGTCGAATTTTTGGTCAAAAAAGAGAAGTATCAGGATAAGGCAGTTTTCCGGCTTTTTTCGTCGGGCATGTCATTATCCTCATACGACTGGTTTTTTCCTGTCCGCGACACATTTATTAGCTATGTTGACACCTTCACTCTCTATCCGCACTTTTTTCACCACAATACATCGGAGGGTTCTTACAAAGTGAATAATAAGCTGTTTTTCGATTACGAAAAAAAAGTTATATCAGCCCAATTGTATAATAATGAAAAGGGAAGTTCAACAAAGAAAATACCTTTTCTTAAGCATCCTTATGATGTTCTTTCTGCTGTATATTATTGCCGTACAATAAATTTTGACCAATTGAAACCCGGCCAGACTGTGCCCATACCCACGGTTATTGACGACTCCGTTTATAATCTGTTTGTGCGGTTCAAGGGGAGAGAAATTATTACTACAAAAGATGGACGTAAGTTCAGAACCGTAAAAGTAAGTGCAAAACTCATTGAAGGAACTATATTCAAGGGAGGCGAGGATTTGCTTGTATGGATTTCCGATGATAAAGCCCGCGTGCCCATTATGGTCGATGCAAAAATACTGATTGGTTCAGTTAAAGCCTATCTGAACACAACCCAGAATTTGAAATTTCCAATTTTATCGGAAATAAAAGAGTAAAGTTTAACAATTTTTAATATTTTTGCCATTCTTAAAAAGCAGGGATGAACATTGCCGTCAATACAAGACTTCTGATTGACAACAATATGACCGGTGTTGGTTGGTTTGTTTTCGAAACCATGCAACGGTTTGTGGCCATGCACCCCGAACACACGTTCTATTTTTTATTTGATCGTCCGTACAGCCAGAAATTTATAACTGCACCCAATATAATACCAGTGGTGGTAAAGCCTAAGTGCAGGTTTCATCCGGTTTTCTATAAATTTTGGTACGATTTTCAGGTAACCCGAATGCTTAAAAAGTTGAGAATAGATCTTTTTATCTCCGGCGATGGTGTAATGTCAACAACCACAAAAGTGCCGACAATTTTGGTTATCCACGATTTGGCTTTCGAACATTTCCCGCATTTTATCCCGTCGTATATGTCGCGGTACCTGCGACGGATTACACCCAAATGTGCAAAAAAGGCTTGTTATATTGCTACCGTGTCAGAATACTCAAAAAACGATATAATTAAGCAATATGGGGTTCCTCCCGAAAATATCTCGGTTGTTTATAACGGGACGCACCAAATGTTTCAGCCACTTTCAACTGAAAGAAAAGCGGAAATCAGAAAGGAATATGCCGATGGCTGTGAATACTTTTTGTTTGTTGGTACAATACACCCCCGCAAAAACCTGAAAAACCAGTTTTTAGCTTTCGATTTGTTTAAAAAGGCCAACCCCGAATCAAAGCACAAATTTTTGGTGGTGGGCACAACCTGGATTTGGGATAAAGAAGTTGACGAGGTTTTTTCGAATATGCAGTATCATGCCGATGTGATTTTCATTGGACACTTGCCAACAGCCGAACTTAGCGAGCTGACGGCCTCTGCCTCCGCTTTAATGTATGCCTCCATTTTCGAGGGTTTTGGCATTCCCATCATTGAAGCGTTTGAGTCAGAAACTCCTGTCATTACATCAAACACCTCATCGATGCCTGAAGTAGCCGGGGATGCCGCTTTGGTTGTTGACCCTTTAATCCCGCATTCCATTTTCGAGGCTATGAACCAGCTGGCCAATAACCCTGAACTGGGAAAAATACTGATTGAAAAGGGCCGGGAACGGAAAAAAATGTTCTCGTGGGACATAACCGCCAAGCGGTTTAATGCTCTTTTCGAGGAGACCTTGATAAAAATTGCTCGTGGCACCTGTTAATTCAGCTTCGACAGCCGCCCTGCCTCAATAGAAAAATACTCGATTATTTCTTTTAATTGCTGTGCCTGTTTGTTTAGTTCCTCGGCATTGGTTGCCAGTTCCTCGCTTGATGCTGCATTTTGCTGGGTTATTGAATTGAGTTGCTGAATTGCATTGTTCACTTGTTCTGCTCCAGTACGTTGTTCTGTGCTCGAGGCTGCTATTTCCTGTACCAACCGTGCTGTTTTTTGAATTTCGGGCAGCAAGTTGTTCATGTAATTGGCGGAGTTTTCCGTTGCCTGCAAACTTTTTGCCGCCAGTTGGATAATTTCGTCGGCGGCAATTTTGCTCCTTTCTGCCAATTTTCTCACTTCGGAAGCCACCACAGCAAACCCTTTTCCATGTTCACCTGCACGCGCAGCTTCCACGGCGGCGTTAAGGGCAAGTATGTTGGTTTGGAAGGCAATATCGGTAATTGTAAAGTTTCACCACGTTGTTGGGTGTAAAGTTTAAGATTTCCCGACTT
>JBBISE010000084.1:0-14450 GCA_037441445.1 Salinivirgaceae bacterium | reverse complement strand
TATTCAAATGCAATACACTAAAAAAAAGAGGCTGCCTTTTTAGACAGCCCCTTTCTGAAAATTCTTATTGCTCTGTGTGAAGGATTTTCTCGTCAATGGCCTTGAGTTTGTCATTAAATCCGGGTTTCGTCCTAAGCTGAAAATAAATAAGTTTAAGTTGTTTCATAGAAACTAAATCCTTGGGATTAATTTCTAAAGCCTTTTCAAAATATTCTGTGGATTTAATAAATTCAGCAAAAGCCAATTCGCGCATATCTTCATATTCTTTAGTTTTATGAGGCGGAATATCGTTAGCTTTGTTGTTTAAGTCAGCTCCTTTATTAAAGTATAAAACACCCAGGTTGAAAATAGCATCAAAATAGACCGGGTCAATTTCTAAGGCTTTGTTATAGGCTGCAAATGCCTTTTCCGATTCACCTTTTTGGTCGAAGAATGTTCCCTTGGCAAAATGGTAAACTTTATTCGCAGGTTCTAGTTCAATTGCTTTTTCCAAATAAGCGAGAGCTTCGTCAAATTGCTGTGCCTTGCTGTAAAAATCTATCAGGAGCAACATTAATAATTGGTTATCGGCAAGTTTAGAAATTCCATCCTTTAAAGTGTTAACATAGCCTAATGTGTCACCTTTAGCTAAGTCCATGTCGGCCACTTTCCGTACACAACCCACAGGTTCATAGTTCTTTTCAGCGGAAGTTTTGTAGGCAGCCTTGGCTGCATCAAAATTACCAGACTTTTCGAGGCATAAGGCTAAATTGAAGTACACTGCCTCCTCGTTAAAATTCACATCCGGGTGATTTCCAATTTCGGCTGAAAGTTCGAAGTATTGAGCTGCTTTTTCGTAATCCTTGGCTTCGAACATTTTTATTCCTTCGTTAAAAGCTTGACTACGAACCACTTTTAAGTTTTTAAGTGCGTCCCCAGCATAACGTTCCTTCTTGTCTTTAAATTTGATGGAGTTCATGTAACTTGCGGCTGCCTCTTTCAGTGGGTTTGGGTGCAATTCCTTGTGAGCCGGTATGGGTGATTGAAAAATGCTTTGATAAATTAATCCTCTATAGTACCAGGCTTTTTCGTTTTCCTTTGTTTCCGGATGTTCTATTGCTTCGTCAATGGCTTTCATGGCTTTGTCATATTGGGTTTGCCCCTGCTTAATACCATAGTTGTACGCCGTGATGACATTGCGATTTTGTGCATTTGACACGGCAAATGTTGCTGCAAATGCGCCGACAAATACTAGCTTCTTCATCATATTCTTCTTTTTATCAGTTTAACTTTTATATGTGTTTGTTATTCAGTTTAATTTTCTATTGATCTTCATCAACATCGTCAACAACATCCGAATCTTCTTCGGGGTCATCAAATGCGTCTGCATCATCATCGATAGGTTCTGGAACCTGATTTATGATAACATTTTCGTCAATTTCAACGTCATCACTATCTGTTGCATCAACATAGGTAACAGCAGCTATCTGGTCTCCGTCTTTCAGGTTGATGAGCCTTACCCCCTGCCCTGTCCTTCCAATTTGTCGGATTAGGGAGACTTTTGTTCTGATTGTTAGTCCTTTACGAGTTATAATCATTAGATCATCGGTATCAAGGACTCCCTTAATGGCTATCATCTTACCCGTTTTTTCGGTAACGTTTAGCGTTTTCACTCCTTTCCCTCCCCGCTTGATTATTCTATAATCGGCTATGGATGAGCGCTTACCGTATCCATTTTCTGATACAACCAGTATATCTTCCGATTCGTTTTCGATGGCTATCATTCCAACAACAAAATCGTTTTCGGCTAAAGTAATTCCTTTAACTCCTAAAGAATTACGGCCAACTGTCCTTACGTCATTTTCGTTGAAACGAATGGCCTTGCCGGAGCGAACCCCCATAATAATTTCACTTTTGCCGGCAGTTAGTTTGACATCAATTAAACGATCCTCTTCGCGGATAGCAATAGCAACAATTCCGTTCTGTCTTGGACGGCTGTATTCTTCAAGTACCGTTTTTTTGATAATTCCTTCACGGGTTGCCATTACCAGGTAATGCGTGTTTATAAATTCCTGATCTTTTAAATCGCGGATATTTATGTAGGATCGCACCGAGTCATCTTGTTCAATATTCAAAACGTTTTGAATTGCGCGTCCCTTACTAGTTTTGCTTCCTTCTGGTATATCATACACTTTTAACCAGAAACACTTACCTTTTTCAGTAAAAAGCATCAATGTGCTGTGCATGGAGGCAACATAAATATGCTCGATGAAATCCTCGTCCCGTGTCGTGCTTCCCTTGGCTCCCACTCCTCCACGGCTTTGTGTCTTGTATTCCGATAACGAAGTACGTTTAATATAGCCCAGGTTGGAAATGGTTATTACCATTTCTTCGTCGGCAAAAAAGTCCTCGGGGTTGAACTCTTCTGCGTTTTGAACTATTTGTGTTCGACGGTCGTCTCCAAATTTCTCTTTTAACACAATTAATTCGTTAGAGATGATTTCCATGCGCATACCTTCGTCGGCCAGAACACGTTTGTAATATTCTATCCTGTCTAATAGCTCCTTATGTTCAGCTCTGAGTTTGTCCTGCTCCAGTCCTGTTAATTGACCAAGGCGCATTTCAACAATGGCATGGGCTTGTTCATTGCTTAACGAGAAACGCTCAATCAACCTCGAACGGGCATGATCGCGACTGTCCGAAGATTTTATTATTTGAATTACTTCATCAATATTATCCGAAGCAATTATTAAGCCTTCAAGAATGTGCGCCCTTTTCTCTGCTTGCTCCAATTCGAATTGTATCCTGCGAATGGTTACTTCATGACGGTGATCAATAAAATGTCTTATTAAGTCCCGAAGGTTCAATAACTGTGGTTTACCATGAACCAAAGCAATATTGTTTACGCTGAACGATGATTGAAGCGCTGTGTACTTATAGAGTTTGTTTAACACGACATTTGCAATGGCATCGCGTTTAATGTCATATACAATTCTCATACCTTCGCGGTCCGACTCATCGTTTACGTTGCTAATTCCTTCGATTTTCTTTTCTGCGACCAATTCAGCAGTTTTCATAATCATTTCTGCCTTGTTGACCATATAAGGAATTTCAGTCACAATAATTTTGTCATGACCTTTGCCGTCTGTTTCAATCGTTGCCTTGGCACGCATAACAATTCGCCCACGACCTGTTTCTAGCGCGTCCTTTATGCCTTGATAACCATATATTATTCCCCCTGTTGGGAAATCAGGACCTTTGACGTATTTACAGAGTTCCTGAACGGTAATTTCTTTATTTTTTATAAATTCGAGGCAGGCATCAATAATTTCCGACAAGTTATGTGGTGGCATGTTTGTAGCCATACCTACCGCGATTCCGGAAACACCGTTAACCAATAGGTTTGGTAATTTTGCCGGTAAGACGGTGGGCTCTTTCAAGGAATCGTCGAAATTTAGTTGAAAATCGATGGTGTTTTTGTCAATATCGGCAAGCATTTCTTCTGTTATTTTTGCCATACGGGCTTCAGTGTAACGCATTGCCGCTGGTGAATCTCCGTCAACCGATCCGAAGTTCCCGTGTCCATCTACCAAGGGGTAGCGCAATGCCCACGGCTGTGCCATTCGAACCATGGCACTGTAAACCGATGAATCGCCATGCGGGTGATATTTACCCAAAACCTCTCCTACTATACGCGCCGACTTCTTATGTGGTTTGCCGGCTGCCAGGCCCAGTTCGTTCATCCCGAACAAAATCCTTCTGTGGACAGGCTTCAGGCCGTCCCTTACATCAGGTAAAGCACGCGAAACGATAACCGACATCGAATAATCGATATAGGCACTCTTCATTTCGTCTTCGATGTTAATCCGAATTATGTTTTCTCCTTCTATCATTTTCTTTTTTTAACTTCCATTTAATCTGCCAAAATTACAAAAATAGCCGATACATTGATGCCATTCACCGCTAAACTTTATCAACATAAAAATGTTTATAAAAGCAACTCGGAAATTCAGAGCAAAATGCCTATCTTTACGGGGTTAATGAACAAGGTAACTTATGGATGCAAAATTTTCACAACAGATTAAAGATATTATAGCCTATAGCCGCGAAGAAGCTATCCGGCTTGGAAACGATACTCTGGAAACCGATCACCTCTTCCTGGGACTGCTCAGGGAAGGTCGCGGAGCGGCCATTGAAACCCTTATTAGTCTGGGGGTTGACTTGTTGGACGTGCGAAAAAAAATCGAGAAAGATCTTCGCGAAGATCAGATTCTTGATAAATCGAAACAAGGTGAGCTTCCGGTTAAAAACAATGCCGCGCGTGTTTTAAAACTCGTATGGCTTGAGGCTCGTGCCTTAAATAGCGATGTGGTTGATACAGAGCATCTTATGTTGGCAATTATGCGTGACGAATCTTGCAGGACGGTGGCAGTTCTCAACGATGAAAATGTTGATTATGAACTATTGAAAAGTCGAATAACCAATACACCTGAAAATAAGATGGAAAATCCTTTCGGAGGTGGAGGCGATGATGATGAAGCCGACGAACGGAGCGATGCCCCTTCTACCCCATCGAAATCAAATTCGGAAACACCTGTCTTAGATAATTTCGGCGTTGATTTGACCAAAGCCGCCGAGGAGAACAGATTAGATCCAGTGGTTGGTCGCGAGGTTGAAATCGAAAGGCTAGCTCAAATCCTGAGCCGTAGAAAGAAAAACAATCCAGTGTTAATTGGAGAACCCGGTGTGGGAAAATCGGCCATTGTGGAAGGCATGGCAATAAGGATTGTGAAACGCCAGGTGTCGCGTGTTTTATTCAACAAGCGTGTAATTACCCTTGATTTGGCATCGTTGGTTGCCGGAACCAAATACCGTGGGCAGTTCGAAGAACGTATTAAGGCTATTCTCAACGAGTTATCGAAAACAACCAATGTAATACTTTTCATTGACGAAATTCATACAATTGTGGGAGCCGGCGGAGCAACAGGCTCGCTTGATGCTGCTAACATGTTGAAACCTGCGTTGGCAAGGGGTGAAATCCAATGTATTGGAGCAACTACGCTTGACGAGTACCGACAACATATTGAAAAAGATGGAGCTTTAGAAAGAAGGTTTCAAAAAGTAATGGTTGAACCCACCAGTCCTGAACAAACACTGCATATTCTTAACCAGATTAAACCCAAGTATGAAGATCACCACAATGTGACCTACACAGAAAAGGCCATTGAAGCCTGTGTTAAACTGTCGATGCGATACATAACAGACCGGCATCTGCCCGACAAGGCCATTGATGCTCTTGATGAGGCAGGTTCAAGGGTTCATATATCCAATATTCACGTTCCTGAACACATAATTAAATTAGAAGCTGAGATTGAACATACTAAAGATATGAAAATCAAGGCTGTACATGACCAGGATTTCGAAAAGGCAGCAAATTATCGCGATGTTGAGCGGAAAATGATTGACGAGCTGGAAAAAGCGAAAAAACAGTGGGAAAAGGATTTGATCCAACATCGAGAGGTTGTTGACGAAGAGAATATTGCCGAAGTTATTGCCATGATGACAGGTGTTCCTGTACGTAGGATTGCCCAGGCCGAAGGGCAAAGGTTACTACACATGGCCGAAGACCTCAAAGGTAGTGTAATTGGTCAGGCAGAAGCCATTGAAAAAATTGTAAAATCGATTCAACGGAACCGCGCTGGTCTGAAAGATCCGAATAAACCTATTGGAACATTTGTTTTTTTGGGCCCGACCGGTGTTGGAAAAACACAATTAGCTAAGGTACTGGCAGAATATCTGTTTGACTCGGCAGATGCACTTATTCGGATTGATATGAGTGAATTTATGGAGAAATTCGCCGTGTCCCGGCTTGTTGGAGCTCCTCCAGGATATGTTGGTTATGAAGAGGGCGGTCAGCTGACCGAAAAAGTTCGTCGCAAACCCTACAGTGTTGTTCTTCTTGATGAAATTGAAAAAGCGCACCCTGATGTGTTCCACATCTTATTGCAAGTGCTGGATGAAGGCCGCCTTACCGATAGTTTTGGACGTCGCATTGATTTCAGAAATACCTTAATTATAATGACGTCGAACATTGGAAGCCGTCAGCTGAAAGATTTTGGTGCGGGCGTAGGATTTATGACTTCGGCAAAAGAACAAGCCGCAAACGATCATGCTAAAGGTGTGATTGAGAAAGCCCTGAAAAGAGCATTTGCCCCCGAATTTCTAAACCGGATTGATGATGTAATTATCTTTAACCCACTTACTAAAGATGACATATTCAAAATTATTGATATTGAGCTAAATGGGCTTTATAAAAGGGTTAAGGAAATGGGATATAAACTGGAACTTACCACAGACGCAAAGAACTTTATAGCCGAGAAAGGGTTTGATCCAAACTTTGGAGCCAGACCGTTGAAAAGAGCTTTGCAAAAATACCTTGAAGACGAAATGGCGGAAGCAATTTTAAAGGCACAAATGAACGAGGGGGGTACCATTATCGTGGAACATAATCCGGTTGTCGATGCTGAGAAAGTTTTGATTTCAGTAAAAAAAACAATTTAGTACAAACAAAGATAACTTAGAATTGTTTCCTTGCCAAAATCACAAAAAAACTAAGAATATGAGCAACGAGATTAAAGTCATTTTTGGAGGGAATCCAATAGCCTTAGCAGGGAAACAGATTAAGGTCGGCGATAAAGCGCCAGAATTTACCGTAACTGGCAACGATTTAAAGCCGGTCTCCCTATCCAGTTTTGAGGGTAAAAAGAAGATTATAAGTGTATTTCCATCAATTGATACACCAGTTTGTGCAGTACAAAACCGGGTTTTCAACAAACGTATTGCAGAAGTTGACAATACTGTTGTGTTAAGTATCTCCGTAGATCTTCCCTTTGCACACAAGCGTTTCTGTGGTGCAGAAGGCATTGATAAAGTAGTAACCCTCTCAGATCATAAAGATCTTGATTTTGGCAACAAGTATGGCTTTTTAATCAATGAACTGCGTTTACTGGCCCGTGGAATAGTTGTTCTTGACAAAGACAACACTGTTAAATACGTTGAATACGTACCAAATGTAGGGCAAGAACCTGATTATGAGAAAGCATTCGATGCCGTTAAAAAAATGTAAGACAAAGGCATATTAGCATTTTTTGCACTCTTACAAACAAGAAACCGCTATGACAATTGAAACATAGCGGTTTTTTATGTATGAATATGGAAAACTTATTAACTTTGGTCTTTGGAATAAACATCATTACAATGTACTTTTAAACCCAAATTTTTATGACTCAAAAACCTACATTGCTTATTTTGGCCGGTGGACTGGCAAGTCGCTATGGTGGCGTTAAACAAATGGAAACTGTTGGTCCATCAGGGGAATCGATACTGGATTATTCGGTCTTTGACGCCATTCAGGCCGGATTTGGGAAAGTTGTTTTTGTTTTAAATAAAGCCATTGCCAAAGATTTTATTGAAAAGTACAATGCCTTATTTGGCAGTAAAATTAAGGTTGATTACGTAATACAAAATATCGATGATTTACCTGCAGGGTTTCAAAGTCCCGAAAACAGACAAAAACCCTGGGGGACAGGACATGCCGTCAGGGCTGCCCGCAATGCCATAAACGAACCTTTTGTCGTGATCAATGCAGATGATTTTTATGGACGCGAAGCGTTTTTGTCCATTAGCACTTTTTTGTCCAAAGAAAAGTCAAATTATGCCATGTATGCTTATAAACTTGGAAACACGCTTTCCAACCATGGAACAGTAAGTCGTGGTATTTGCGAGGTAAAGGATGGTTTTCTTGACAATATTAATGAAAACACATCCATAACAAAAACAAGCACAAATTCTATAAAATCAGATCAACGAAATGATTTAAACAGGGAAACATTAGTTTCAATGAATTTTTGGGCCTTCCAACCTGATATTTTTCCAGTAATCGAAGAATTGTTCAATTCCTTTATAACGCAACACAATCAGAGTGTTTCGGCTGAGTTTTATATTCCAAGTGTGGTTCAGTACGTAATTGAGAAAAGAATGAGGCCTGTTCACGTTTTGTCGGGCAATTCGCCATGGTTTGGGATGACATTTAAATCAGACAGAGAGGAAACCCGATTGGCTGTTTCTGAATTGGTTAACAAGAAGATATATCCATCAAACTTATGGAAATAAAGGAATTTTCTGACGGGCAAATTTCTCAAATTATTCCCGAATTTGAGATAGACCACCATGGTTTGCGATTTAAACGCTTATCATCAGGTCATATAAACCAGTCGTGGATCGTTACTACTGAATTCAATAAATTCATATTGCAGAAGGTTAACCCTTATGTTTTCAGTAGTATAGAAGTGCTCATTAAAAATCACCGTACTATTTCAGAATTTTTAAAAACAACCTCTTTTTGGAACTCTATGACTACACCAGAATTGATTCCAACAAAAGAGAGGAAATATTTACTTGTTACAGAAGGCAGTCATAATTGGCGTATGTTGAATTATATTGACCATGATAAAAAATATAATCAGGTTGAGTCTGATAATCAGGCGTTTAAGGCGGCCAAAGCCTATGGTTCCTATGCGAAATGCTTGTCGTATATTTCGATTGGTGAACTGGGACAAACAATACTCAATTTTCATGATCCGGAATCCAGAATAGTTGAGTTTGGAGAGGCTTTAAACAAAGACATTGTTGGACGGAGAAAACAGGCACACCCCGAAATTGATTTTATTCGAAATAATTCGGAATATGCCCGAAAAATCTCAAAATTAATTACATCGAACCTAATACCCACGAGAATTACACACAATAATACTGCCATTGACAACCTTCTATGGGATGGCAATGACGAAGTTTGTGCCATCGTTGACCTTGATACCACAATGCCAAGTACTCTGTTATATGATTTTGGTGACATGGTCAGAACTTATACATGTCCGGTTTTGGATACTGCAACACATTCATCGGAAGTTGAAATACATTGCAGTGTTGTTTGTGCTATCATTGAAGGGTATTTAGATTCAACTTCGGTTTGGATGACTCCTGCCGAAAGGAATTCACTATTCGAAGGGGCGCTCATGGTTATTTATATCCAGGCTGTCCGTTATTTGACTGACTACCTGAAAGGTGACCCTTATTACCCTACCCTTTCACCCGACCACAATTTACAACGAGTCCGTAACCATTTTGAGCTGTTTAGGCAGGTAAAAGCAATGGAAAAGGAAATAAAAGGGAGGATTGCGTGAATTTTCTTGTTCGGTTCTATAAAAAAGGCACGCAAATAAAAGGCACAATTTTTTGTTTCCTGAGACGTCTCAACATCGAAATCAATTTCTGAGGTTGAACCATGTTTTTGAAGTCGCAAAGCACCATGCCCCTCCACTGACAACAATCCCGTTGCGCTTCCTTTGACATGAAACGCCCATGCCGACAACCGATTTTTCGACACACAAGAGCATGATTAAAGTCGGCATGAAGTTCCATATGGCCGTAAACCGAAAAATTATAAACATATGAAACGGTTCCGATTTTGGAATTTATTTTTTTTTGAAAATGGTGTAAATGCCACGAAATGAGCAGAAAAGCAACATTTTACGTCTCCACAATAACTTTATTCGGAATAGGTCAATTCGTTGATCTCAGATTTTTAAATATCTTGACTAAAAAAGAATATAAAAACTTTTCATTGAGACCACTTTGTGTTACAAGCGTGTAACAAGAAAACAAAAAAGCCACCAACATTTCTGTAAGTGGCTTATTGTCAGTGACCTCGAAGGGACTCGAACCCCAAACCTTCTGATCCGTAGTCAGATGCTCTATCCAATTGAGCTACGAGGCCATTTGCGGATGCAAAGGTAGTGAAAATATCTAATCTTGCAAATGAATTAACAAGTTTTTATGAAATTTTAATCCTGAAAGTCGCGACGTATCTGATCGAACTCATCGTCAAAAACATTCTTGTTTTGATCAGTTATAATATTGCGGCCTTTCATTATATCCTGCCAACCTTGCTGGGCAATCTCGCCGGGCATATCACTATGAATTAATTCATATTCCTGTGCCCCTAAACTGGTGAGACAGAAAACAAACCGGCGGTTGGCCTTATCGTTTATACGGTAAAAATGCCAAATCTCATAGGGTTGAAAGAAAGATAGGTTTTGTCTTTTTATAACCTGGTTCGGGCTTCCATACTGTAGATATACCCTTCCTCTGTCTGTCATGTAACCTCTCTTGATTTGTGTACCATATAGTTTTTCAACCAATTCGACTTGCTTTCGGTAAATTTCCCATTCACTTTCGGGAGCCACAGGATTTCTAGATTCCCAAAAGTTTATAAAGAATTGCTGCATTATCTTCAAATCTTTGGCTTTAAAATCAGTGTCAATAAAATTACGTTCTACATACCCTGCAATTGGATAAAGACTTTTAATATACAATGCCAATTCATGGGTTGCAGAATATTTTTCTACCCAGGATCCTTTTGTTTCAACCTGAGAAAAATCCGTGTGTACGTCTTGTGTTTTGTTACTACTTCGCTGAAAAAAATGACTTTTTGTTAGTAGAAGTTCATTGTTTTTATCCCTTACTTCAATTTCCATGTTGTAATTTCCTGATGGTAAATCAGATATATTAACAGACTTAGTTATCACAATAATCGGAGAAGCTTTTCTTCGTTCAAAAGAAATAGTATTTTCAAAAACCCTACGGCTTGGAATTGAAGTTACAAAGTATCGAATAAGAAAACTTGAGTCCAGACCAATCTCTTTGTCAATATTGTATAATTCGCAGTAAAATGTTACGGCATTCAGGTTTTCGGGATAAAAATTGCTTACAAACGGGATAATTTCATAGCCACTCTTTGTGTATTTTGTAACCGTCTCGGACGGGAAAAATCTTTCGGCAGGTTCTATTCCGCTAAAAGCCAACTCATTTTCTGGTAATGAAACGGTTATAATGTCCTTGTGCTCAAATGCCGCGCTGTCGGGCAAGAAGTTGTCTTTTAGAATTAGTTGGAAATTATAGGAACCGTTTGTAAGAGGAATTCGCTGCAGATCAATAAAACCCTGCGGAATGTTATTTAGTGTTGAATCAATTTCAGGGCTTGCTATGGTATATTTTCTGTATTCTTTGACCTCATCGTTGGCCACAAATAACATGGTTACTTCAACCGATGCTTGTAGTTTTCCGTTAGCATTTAGTTTGTATGTTACCGAAGCAGGCGCAATGGCCAAATAGGTTTCAACATAAGTACCAATGGTAGGTGCATAAAATTGCGCCTGATGAAAATAGGCCTTAATCCCAAACCCCAGAAACGGAATTAAGGCTAAAAGCCCTGATGTAAATAATTTTTTCATAATTCATTAGTTTTTAGTGACATGTATTTCTTTATATACACAAGTAATTCATCAAATATTGCGCTATTGGCGGCCACGATTTCTTGCCCATAAATGTAATTGCTTTTGCCCGAAAAGTCAGATACCTTCCCTCCTGCCTGTTCAACAATAAACGCACCTGCAGCAACATCCCAGGGACTTAGGCTATATTCGAAAAAGCCCTCAAAACGCCCGCAGGCTACATACACAAGGTCGGTGGCAGCACTTCCAAGCCGACGCAATCCATGGCTGGTGTGCATAAATTCTTTCATTAGGGCCATATATTGTTCTAATCGATCGTAATCGTAGTATGGAAAGCCTGTTGCTAACAACGAATTTTGAATGGAGTTAACCTTCGATACCTGTATTTGTCGGTTGTTCAGATACGCGTGGTTTCCTTTCGATGCGAAGAAAACCTCATCAAAGCCTATTTCGTGAACAATCCCAACAACAGGTTCGTTATTGTGAATCAGGGCAATGCTAATTGCTACAGGATTCAAGGAATGAATATAATTGGTGGTTCCATCGAGTGGGTCAATGATCCAAACAAATTCGTTATTACGGTTCACTTCGCCGCCTTCCTCAGCAATGAAACTGGGGTCTGGAATGATTTTCCCCAGAGATTCAATTAAAAATTCTTCTGTTTTTTTATCAACATGCGTTACAAAACTATTATGGGATTTAGTTTCAAAAACTTCATTACCAAACCGTTTTCGTTCATTTCTGATAAATTGGGCTGCCTGGTTGGTGTATTCCAAAGCCTGTTTCAGTATTTTTTCGTAGTTCATGATAACCGAATTTCGTATGTCATATCAAAATATTTCCTGTAAATGATTGTGAATCAGGGTTAAAACGGATAAGTTTCACTCTTCTGATTTCGTTTACCATCTCTGCGTTATAAGGGACAGTGACTTTCAGGTAATTATCAGTAAATCCTTCCATACTGTCCTTTACAACGCTTTTTTCGAACAGAACCAATCGCTCTTGTCCTTCGAACCGCTTACAAAAATAGCTATTTAATTCTTTTGCTCTGTCATGTAATTGTTGGCTTCGCCATTTTCTGATGTTTTTTGGCACTTGAGGCATAGTAACAGCATCAGTATCTGGTCTTTCGGAATAAGTGAAAATATGTAGTTCAGACAAATCAAGTGACTCGATAAATGTTATTGTTTCTTGGAAATCTTGTTCGGTTTCACCAGGGACACCAACAATAATATCAATGGCAATGTAAGCCTCAGGTATTTTACTTCTGATCGTTACTATTTTACTTCTAAAGTCTAATGTAGTATATCTCCGACGCATTGATTTAAGCAATTTATCAACTCCACACTGAAGTGGGATGTGAAAATGAGGCATCAGAAGGTTGTTTTCAGCAATCAAATCAATTATTCTATCTTCCAGCAGGTTTGGCTCTATTGATGATAACCTTAATCTCTCCAGACCTTCTATCGTAACCAGAGAAACCAATAAATCGTAAAAGGTTTGGCCGTTCTTTCGACCAAAGTCACCAATGTTGACACCGGTAAGAATAATTTCCTTAATTCCTTTGTTAACAATTGATTGCGCTTTTTCCACAACACTTTCAATGGTGTCGCTACGGCTCAATCCCCTGGCCTTCGGGATGGTGCAATAACTACAAAAATAATCGCACCCATCCTGGATTTTCAGAAAAGAACGGGTGCGATCATCAATTGACCATGCATAGTTAAACTGATTCAGTTCTCTGAAATCACAACTGCTTGTTCCTATAAATCCATTTTCAAGGAACTCAACAATTTTGTGTTTGTCCCGATTGCTTAACACCAAATCGACGCCGGCAATTTTCGTTATTTGCTCTGGATTTAGTTGGGCATAGCATCCAACAACAACAACTTTCGCATCAGGATTTTGCTTTATTGCTCTATTGATAGCTGTTCTGCATTTCTTGTCAGCCAGTTCAGTCACAGTGCATGTATTGATTACATAGACATCGGCAAATTGTTCAAAGTTAACCTTTTCGTACCCAGCTTCGGTAAATGTTCTGCTTATCGTTGAGGTCTCAGAAAAGTTTAATTTGCATCCCAGTGTAAAGAGCGCTACCCTTTTTACGGGTTTCATATTCTGTTGTAAATTGTAGTTTGTCTTCACAAATCTTTTTCCTTTTTATGTTTTGTGGCAAAGCGAACGAATGCTTTGCAATAAATATACCACTAACTTTGTTTTGGTTCTGTTTATCATTGAATCGCAAATAATTCGTGAACATTGCAATTGTTTTCCACGATAGGATTATAAAAAAAAATAGTGTAGTGTAGATAATCATAAAAAAATGTATAATTTTGTATTACCGTCAAATGATTAGAAATGAGGAAATCTATGATGGTATTATTAACATTCACAAACTTACTTTTATGAACATTTTTGTAGCTAACCTAAGTCCCAAAACCACCGGCGATGATTTAAACAAACTGTTTAGTGCCTATGGTACTGTAACCTCAGCAAAGGTCATTTTTGACAAGGAAACCGGAAACTCTAAACGGTATGGTTTTGTTGAAATGGCCGATGACAACGAAGCCCGAAAAGCTATTGCAGCCTTGAATGAATCAAATTTGGACACAAACACAATTGTTGTCAAAGAATCGACTCCAGGCGCCGCTAAGCCTAAAACAAAGAAGCCATTTCAACCCAACCGACGATTTAACCGCGAGAACGAATAGAGGTTAAAAAAATAAACCGCTTTTGGCATTCATTGTGGTTTCAAATGCAACCACGTCAGGTTTTTCGATGAATCTCTGACGTGGTTTTTTCGTTCAATTCTTACAAAAACTAAATTCGGTTGGTTTTCTGTTCATAACCTCGGCTGTGCCCAAAACCTTCTGTATAGTTTTGTTTATTAGCCTGTTGCTTGGTTCAACGAGTTTAACCTTGTTCTCACTGAGCATTTTCAGGAACCTTTTTGGTGTAAGCGATAGAACATGATACGGAATAGTAGAATCGTGCATAGGCAACCTAGTTTTAAATTCAGTTTCAAAACGTTGCCTGATTAAACATATTGCCTCAAATGATTTTTTTTTGTATCCACCCCACCAACCCCATATTTTCTGGCATCTGCAGTATTCGTAGTTT
>JBBISE010000083.1:0-14638 GCA_037441445.1 Salinivirgaceae bacterium | reverse complement strand
CATAATCCCCAAATTTACTATCTTTTTTAATATGTTTTATGTGCATACCCCAGTTGTGTTTTTCTACTTTTGATTTTGCTGATTATACTCCAGTGCTTTTCTTCAAGCTGTTTGTTTTGTAATTCCTTTTCAATTTCAGCACACAGCGAAAAACAGGCATCCAGTTCGCCTTCTGCAAGGTGTTGAATAGCTTGCTCTACTTTCGCCTTTATGTTAGAAATAGTGCTCGTATCCATTTTGTGCATCTTTGTTCGGTGTTTTTGATGAAAAATTTTGTACCCGATTTTACGCCGTAAAGGTAGAGCCGGCATAAAATCAAATCAATCCGTAGTTTTACGGAAAATGAATTCGTGGTTTTTGCAAATGAAAGTAGGAAAATACGGAAAGGCTTTTTATTACAGGTACCCGTCAAAGAAAAAATTACCCTTTCCGAAGGTTGCCGAAATAGCGACGGGTTATGAAGTGCACCGGGTAGTATGATGCCAAATAGCCAATCAAAAGGACAGTGAAAAATATGATAACAAAATCAAGGCCCATCATTTGAACTGGGTAAGCATCAATAATTAATCCGCCTGTTACATTAATTTTTACAATGCCAAAGGTTTGTTGTGCCCAACAGACAAGTGCACCCAATGCCATGCCCAGCAACGAACCAAACAGGGTAATTACCATTCCTTCTAAAAGGAACATGCGTCTTATTGTTTTCAGTTCGGCACCAAGGGTACGCAGCGTATGGGCATCTTCTTTTTTGTCAATAATCAGCATCATCAGCGAGCCAATTATGCTGAACGAAGCAATAATTAAAATGAAGGTCAGTATGGCAAAAATAATCCACTTCTCGGCTTGCATAACTTTGTATAGGAATTCGTGCTGCTGGAAGCGGTTTTTAACCGAATAACCGCTTCCTAACTTTTCTTCGATCCTTTTTTGAACGTCGGCTACCTTGTACCCTTTTTTTACAGTCACATCAAAGGACGTTACCGTTCCTTCGGACTGAAAAAGCTCAGTAACAAAACCATAAGGGACAATAATATACCGTGCATCGATATCGTTTTGGATGGAGAAAATGCCGGTGGCAAACAAATAGCCGTCAACAAAAGCATTCTCGGCGCTCACTTCGCGCGATTCTGACTTCCGAGGGGCATAGAACCTCATGGCTTGTACAAAATTTAAGCCCAATCCCAGACGATAGGCCAGCTCGCGTCCAACAACGCAGAAATTTGTGGTGTCGTATTGTGTATAAATTCCGCCATCGACTAACATTGAGTCAACGCCGGTGGTTATCCACCAGTCTTTCTCGACCCCTTTAACGCGGGCCGGATGGGTGCGTTCATCGTAGCGTATCAGGGCATTGTCTTCATAAACCCGGTTGGCCATGGCCACACCCTCAACCCCCGACAGGGTGGTGTAAACCCAATCGTTGGCCGGCATTGTTTTGCCAACCACTTTGGCCACCTTCAAATCGGGATCGAAACTACCGAACAACGAACGTATGAGCCCCTCAAAGCCATTGAAAACCGATAAAACAACCACCAGGGCCAAAGCCCCAATGGCAACTCCGCCTACCGATATGGAAGTAATGATGTTGATGATGTTTTTTCGCTTTCCCGAAAAAAAATACCGCCTGGCTATGAAAAACTCGAACCGCATAGCTATTTCTTCAACAGGTCATCAATTTTTTCTATGTAATCAAGGCTGTCGTCAATAAAAAATTTCAGGTCGGGTACCACGCGCATTTGCTTTCCTATGCGTTTCCCCAGTTCATATCGTATTCTTGAACTTTGTTCGTTCACTTTCTTCAAAACCACGTCTTTTTCCTTTACCGGAAACATGCTCAGATAAACTTTGGCAATGCTCAGGTCAGGCGTTATCCTGACGGTGGTTACCGTAAACATTACACCGGGGTAGAATTCGTGGCCCATGCGGTTAAATATCTCGCTTAAATCGCGGAGTAGCAAGCTCCGTATCTTTAGTATCCTTGGGGATTCCTGTTCATTCATAATACTGTAGATTTGTTGCAAAAGTAGACATATCTTTTTACAATTTTGCTATTATCCGAAAAGAGATTACCTTTATGCCTGTAAATAAACCCGGAAACACCATGCGAAAGACATTAATTATTTCGGCTACAGTACTCAGTGCGGTTCTGATTGGCATTGGTGCCTATTTCTATTTTTTACGTGGAAAATCACAAACAGGGCAGCCTCGCCCCTTCGTTGTTGCCCGGATGCTTTGTTCCCCGGCTTCAGATTTTGGTACCATGGTTGAATTTGAACCCGATTTAAAAGAACTTGTCGGGTCTATCAGACAAAACCCACTGACCGACAGTATGTATAATGCCAACGAGTTTATTTTGGAATGGCACAAAAATCCCGACAACAACAAAAATATTCCCGTGCTGTGGTTTTTCGAAGCCGCAATGGAGGAACGTTTAATGAGGGAATTTCCACAAAAACTGTGCGACAACAAAACAAAAAACGAGGTAGTCAATGGCGTTGGTCAGCGCATTTTTTTTCGTGTTTTTCCGACCTTTGTCGTCTTTTCAGTATCTGCCGACATACTCGAGCGAATTCCGCCGGACATTGTACTACCGGTTAAGGAAAAAAAGTTTTCCCCATGGCCTTGTGCCTTTGTAACAGAATTTTCGGACGGCGTTTTACAATCCCTGGAAGGAAAGCAGAACCTACTCCCTTCCTTTTCCGGATTTTACATGCCTTTCGATAGCATTAGCGGATTCTTAAATACCGACAACAACAATATCTTGTTTCGGTTTTTCACTTCAGGCAACAAACACCAACTCGATATATGGAACCAGGTTGCTTCCACATCAAACGGATTTGTAAACTACATTCCCGGCGATGTTTCCTCGTTCGAGGCGTTTAGCTTTACCGATTTTCCCCTGCTCTTCAACAGAATGCGAACCATTCCCGAACAAAAAGCGGCCATGGAAAAGTACACACAGCAATACCAGATGTTGCCCTCCGATACAATTGCTAGCATGGTGAGAAACTGGGTATGGTCGGCAAACCTTGATATTACTGAACGGGGCGAATACATGCCCATTGCCGGCATTCAAATTGCTGATACCCTGAAAACAGCCCATTTTCTTTCCACCGTTTGTAACACTCTGCCAGCCGAGCAGATGAAAGTCCCGGGCTCAAAAGAAGTAGTGCGGGTTCAGCAACTGACAACCGGAAACTTTTTTAAACACCTTTTCCCATCAGGATTCCTGCAATCCGACACTGTTTTTGTCATGCTTCACCGCAACCACCTTTGGCTGGCAACATCACCAAAAATACTGCGGTACACGTGGGGCACCTACACCAACAACCTGGTGTTGGGAAATTATCTGGAATTGAACCGGGCAACCTGGTATTATTACAAAAACATAAAGAAATTGCGTGCCGCCCTATCGTCAACCGACAATAGCCGTCAGGCCATGTTTTTGCGTTCGTTTTACGAAACCCATAACCAGGCCGAGCATTGCCTGTTGGAAATCGACTTCTCGGTCAAGCCCGGCGGAGGGACATTCCGGATATGGTGAACCGAAAAAAACATTTCAGAGGATAGAATTGTTATCTTTGGAGAGAATATGCAATAATCATAGTATGAATCTATAAACAATCAACCTATGCGAAAATCTACATTATTATTATTCCTTGGGCTTGTCGAATTTGCATCCATGCAACTGTTTGCCCAAACAGCCGAACCCCCCGAGCCCATGTTTAAGTTTAACATCTATGGGTACATTAGCTACGAAGCCTATGTTGACACCTACGAATCGGTCATAACCCGCGATGGCGAACTTTACCTCTACCCAAAAAAACCGAACATCCACCCCATTTCAGGCGAAGATTTGAACGAAAATTTCCAAGCCAACATGTTGGCACTACAAAGCCGGGTGGGAGCCAAAATTGCCGGCCCTGAAATAATGGGGGCAAAAACATCCGGTGTGGTTGAAACCGATTTTTTGGGGACAGCAGAGGAGTATAAAAATCTGCTTAGGTTGCGCCACGCCTACTTTTCCATGAAATGGAAAAAAACCACCATGCTCATGGGTATGTATTGGCATCCATTGTTCACCCCCGAATGTTTCCCCGGTGTCATTGGATTTGGTGCTGCCGTTCCCTACAACCCGCTGAACCGCTCACCGCAAGTAAGACTTGACTACCAGGCAACAGAAAATATCAAGCTGGTAGCCGTAGCAGCACAACATGTGCAAGGATACCACCATTCTGTGGGACCCGATTTCTCGCAACGCAATGCCGGCATACCCGACGTTCAGGTTCAGGCACATATTAAAGCAGGGCCTGCATTGGTGGGCATTGGTGGGGGATATCATGAGTTGCAACCATTAGTGGGTGCGCGATCGTACAAAACCACTGAAAAAGTTAAAGCATTCAATGCCATTGTTTTTGGGAAAGCACAATTTGGTGATTTTAGCATAAAAGCCAAAGGTGTTGTTGGCCAGAACCTTACCCACCAAGTTATGTTGGGTGGATATGGACGAATCTTCGATGACATGGCCAACGATAGTACTTTTCGCTTTACAAGTATAATGACATACACCGGGTGGGTAGATGTTGAATACAAACTAAACGAAAACCTTGCGTTTGGCCTTTTTGGCGGTATGAGTGGAAACATGGGAGCGAAAGATAAGATTGTAAAAACCAACAACACGTATTTCTATGAAAGAAATGCAGACATTGCAAAAATGTACCGCATAGCTCCCCGCGTAATGTATAGTGTTAAGAAAATGCAATTTGCAATGGAATATTTTCTCGATGAAGCAGCCTACGCAACCCAATTCGATGAGTATTACAAACCAAAAAAAGACGGTCTAATCTTTGGAACAAACCACCGTATTTTGTTTACGGCAAAATACAATTTCAATTAGAGACCATCCATACGCTACAAAACATCCTGCAATACCCAATAACCAGCCCAATCCCACCCATTCTTTATGAAGAAGGATGGGTTGGGCTTGTTGTTTTTAAGAAAACCAAATCGAACGTTCCCTGTCGGATATTGAATCAAAAACATTACCTTTGTCGGTTAGAAATAAAGATTGAACACAATGGATCCAAATATATTCGACAAAACCGACATTCCACAACCCGAGGAAAACCCCAACAGGGCTAAGTTTTCGGGCAACTTCAGCAAACTGAATGTCCATAACTGGCTTTTTAACAAGCCAACCATCCCAACGCAAAAAGATATTGTCGAGGTAAAATTTAAAAACACACGTAAAGGTTTTTACCACAATGTAAACAACCTGAACCTTAAAATTGGTGATTTTGTTGCCGTTGAGGGAACTCCCGGGCACGACATTGGCGTTGTTTCTGTTACCAGCGAGATTATTCCCGAGCAACTCAAAAAAAACAGGGTTTCGTTCGAGGCGGAGTTTAAAAAAGTATATCGCAAAGCCAAACAAACCGATATCGACAAATGGAAAGAGGCCATTGCATTGGAACACACTACCATGCTCGAATCGCGAAAACTGGCCCGCGACATGGGCCTGAACATGAAAATTGGCGATGTAGAATACCAGGGCGATAAAACCAAAGCCATTTTCTATTACATTGCCGACGAGCGCGTCGATTTTCGCCAACTCATTAAAGTGTTGGCCGACAAGTACAAAATTCGTGTCGAGATGCGCCAGATTGGGGCAAGACAAGAAGCCGGTCGCATTGGAGGAATTGGTGCCTGTGGCCGCGAGTTGTGTTGTAGCACCTGGATAGGAAATTTTGTTTCGGTTGCGACCAACGCTGCCCGGGCACAAGAGTTGTCGCTAAACCCACAAAAACTGGCCGGACAATGCTCAAAACTAAAATGCTGTCTGAATTACGAACTCGATTGTTACCTCGATGCCCGCCGCGATTTCCCCAACACCGACACTATCCTGCGGACCAAGGAAGGCAATGCCTCGCACCAAAAAACCGATGTTTTTAAAGGCATACTGTGGTACAGCCTCGATGGTGAAAACCGCAACCAGATTATTGCCCTGTCGGTTGACCGTGTAAAACGAATAATTGAACTAAACCGGCGCGGCATTTTCCCTGAAAAGTTAATTGAAAAAGGCGAAACCTATGTTCAACCAACAAAGCAGCCCGAGAAGATTGACTACCAGAATGTTGTAGGACAGGACAGCGTTGATCGGTTTAGCAAAAAAAACAAACCCCGCGACAACAAACAACGATTTAAAAATCGTAGGCCCCATAACAATAATCCACAGGGCGATAACCGCGAAAGACCGTCAAACCCAAACAGACCATCGAATCCAAACAGGAATCCAAACCAGGGTAGGCCAACAAATAACAAACCGAATTCAAATGAGGGCAATGCGTAACATTTCCATATTTCTGTTTTTTGCCGTTGCATGGACATTCGTTTCGTGCGACTCGAACAGAATTTATGAAACTAACAAGACTATTGAAGGTGAAAAGTGGCACATGGACAGTTCAATAACCTTCCCCTTTGCCATAGATGACACCCTATCGAGCCACAACCTGTTAATAAATATCCGGAACAGCGGAAGTTACCGCTACCGCAATTTATTGTTATACATTGATTTTCAATTGCCTAATGATCAGATAATTGTGGATACATTAAACTGCATTTTGGCCGACGAAAAGGGAAAATGGTTTGGAAAAGGATGGGGAAGTATCTGGTCAAGCGCCATCCCCTATAAATCGAGGATTAGGTTTCCACACAAAGGCGAGTACAGGCTGAAACTTGCTCATGCCATGCGCGATGAAAACCTGAAAGCCATTACTGATATTGGAATTAGAATAGAAAAAGCACAATAAAACATTGGGAAAGAATAAATTACAGCGTTTTGCCGAGAACGCCACCTTCAAACACGTAGTACAACCCGACATTATTGAGGCCCGCGAACACGACAACCCCATGAAAGGAACGTGGCGGCAGAGCATGTTTGGAAACAACAACCCCATTGTAGTTGAATTGGGTTGTGGAAAAGGCGAATATACCGTGGAGTTGTCGAGGCACAACCCACACAAAAATTTTATTGGTGTCGATATCAAAGGAGCAAGGCTATGGCGCGGAGCCAGGACTGCCCATGAAGAAGGCCTGAAAAATGTAGCCTTTCTCCGTACACGCATCGAGTTTATTTCGCGCTATTTCGCCCCCGGCGAGGTCGATGAAATTTGGATTACTTTCCCTGACCCACAAATAAAAGCACGACGGTCGAAAAACAGGCTTACCCATTCCGGTTTTTTACAACGCTATCAGCAATTTTTAAAGCCAAACAGCGTTGTACACCTCAAAACCGATAGCCTGTTTCTGCACCGATATACAAAATTGGTGCTCGAACACAATAAAATTCCTATTTTGGAATGCAGCGAAGATATCAATGCAAACCCCGACATCGATCCAAAACTAACCATAAAAACAACCTACGAGAAGTTGTTTATGGAAAAAGGGTTTCCCATTACGTACCTGAAATTTACACTCGATTCGAAAATACAACTCACCGAGCCCGACTATGACTACCACGAATTACTTCGAAGCAGTTTACCAGATAGTTCGGATGATTCCGTCCGGTAGGGTAACGACCTACGGGGCCATTGCCGCAACCCTGGGTGGAAAACAAGGGGCGCGCACGGTTGGATGGGCACTAAACAGCACCTTGCACCAGCCCGGGTTCTTGCCAGCCCATAGGGTCGTTAATCGCAGTGGTTTGTTAACCGGAAAAAGGTATTTTGCCGGTAACAGCATGATTGAATTGTTACAATCGGAAGGGATTGATATTGAAAACAATAAAATTAAAGATATACACAAATACTTCTGGGATCCGGTAAAGGAGTTGTCCCTGTAAAATGTTCGATTATGGCACTGACAGTAAAAGACGTGTTTAAAAGCCTGCAAAAGGTTATTCACCCTGAAAGCAAAACTGATATCGTGGCTTCAGGCATGGTGCAGGAAATTAAGGTTAATGGCAATAAAGTCTCCTTTACATTGGTATTTAAAAAAAATAGCGACCCCTCAATAAACCAAATCCGACAGGCTTGTGTACACCAACTCGAGGAGGATTTTCAGGAAATAGAAGTGCGGGGAAATATTCATATCAGGGCTTTGCAAAAAGATCCGCAGCTTTCTGGGCTCGACAAGGTGAAAAATATTATAGCGGTTGTTTCAGGTAAAGGTGGAGTCGGAAAATCAACCATTGCTGTAAATCTAGCCGTTTCGCTCTCGAAATCAGGATATAAAGTTGGACTGTTGGATGCCGATGTGTATGGACCCAGCCTTCCAAAGATGTTTGCCCTAGAAGGGAAAAAGCCGGCAGTGACATCAGAAGACGGACGAAACAACATTACCCCACTTGAAAAATACGGGCTGAAACTTATGTCCATCGGATTTTTTGTCGATCCCGACCAACCCTTGATTTGGCGAGGCCCCATGGCTACCAGCGCCATGAAACAGATTCTGCTGGAACCCCAATGGGGCGAGCTTGACTATTTGGTTATTGACATGCCCCCGGGAACAGGAGATGTTCACCTCACCGTGGTTCAAACCGTTGCACTTACCGGCGTACTGGTGGTTTCAACACCACAGCAGGTAGCCATTGCCGACGTAGTGAAGGGAATTAATATGTTCCGCAGCCCATCAATCAGTGTTCCGGTTTTGGGATTGGTAGAGAACATGGCCTGGTTTACTCCTGCCGAACTGCCAGAAAATAAATACTATATATTTGGCAAAGACGGAGTTCGTGGCATTTCGGAAAAGTTCAACATTCCTGTTTTGGGCCAGATTCCCATTGTTGAGAGTATTGCCATTGGTTCAGACAATGGGAAACCACCAGCAACCGAAGATTCAATTGTTGGAACCGCATTTCTGAAATTGGCCGACGCCGTTGTGGCTGCCGTAAAAAAACGCAATATAGAGATACCGCCAACAACCATTGTTGAAGTAAAATAAATGAAAATTAAAGTTGTATTTGCCTTGAAAAAATATAGTTATTCCGCTGCTCTTGCCATACTGATTCTTGTATTAAGTGGCTGTTCCACCTCCAAAAACACATGGAGCCGTCGTGCATACCACCATGTAACCGGCTATTTTAATGCCTATTACAATGGCGACTTGGCCTATCGCGATGGCATGAGAAAAATGGATAAAGAACTGAAGGACAACTACAGCCTGATACTTCCCGTATTCCCCTATTCCGTCACCGGAGCCACCTCCAAAGCCGCGGGTGACATGGAACGGGCCTTCAAAAAAGGATCGAAAGTAATTCAGAAGCACTCCATAAAAGTTAAACCCGAGAAGAGGCCCAAAGGTGCCCGTGGTAAAAAATTCTACGATAAACCCGAATTTGTAAAATGGACGTGGCACGCCTATCTCTTGTTGGGAAAATCGCACTTCATGCGGCGCGATTTTTTTGCAGCCATAGAATCGTTTTCGTTCATTATTCAAACCTATACGGAACTTCCCATTAAGTATGACGCCCAACTGTGGTTGGCCCGCACCTACGCCGAAATGGGCAACTACAGGCGCGCCGAGCCTATCCTGAAATTAATTGAAGGTACAGCCGATTTTCCAAAACGGCTGGAACGCGAATTCAACCTGGTGAAAGCCGATTTTCACCTCAAGCAACGACAATTGGAACTGGCGGCAAAACACCTCGAAACCGCTGTAAAACTAACCCGCAAGAAGTCCGAAGTTTACCGGTACGAATTTATCCTGGGTCAAATATATCAGGAATTGGGCGATGACCGCAGTGCTTTTGCCAAGTATTCGAAAGTGATGCGCCGCAACAAAAACTATGAAATGAGTTTTAATTCGCGCATAAACCTGGCACAAATTGCCAGCAAGGACGAAAGCGACAACACCAGCTTGAAAAAAGTGCTGTATAAAATGGTTCGCGATGAGAAAAACGCCGAATATCTCGATCAGCTTTACTACGCCCTGGGGAAAATTGCCGAAAACGAATCAAAACCCGACGAGGCAAAAAAACTATACCTGCAGTCGGCCCATACATCCAAAAACAACCGGAACCAAAAGGGCCAGTCGTACCTCGATTTGGGCCGTATGTTGCTGGCGGAACCCGACTACATAAAAGCACAGGTATATTTAGACAGCGCCATGGGCTTGGTTTCGAAAGATATTCCTGACTACAAAAAATACCATCGTTTATCGCAAAACCTGAATGAACTGGTAACCAGCCTGAACGTGGTAACCGTTCAGGACAGCCTGCAACGCATGGCAAGGATGAAAGAAGCAGATAGAAATGCGTTTATTGACAAGGCTATTGCCGAACTGGCAAAACAGGAACGCGAGGAAAAAGCCCGCGAACAAATGGACAGGTTGGCGGCATCGCAATTGCAACAGCGAACACGAACGTTCGATGAAAGCCAGTCGTCGGGCGGAGCCTTTTACTTTTATAATCCCGGCATCCTGGCATCCGGTGCAATGCTTTTCCAAACTAAATGGGGCGCAAGGACATTGGAAGACCATTGGCGCCGATCAGACAAGGCATCAACGGGTGTGGACGTGTTTGCCGACAACCAAACCACTACGGCCATAGTGGACGAAAACCGCGAATCCGACAAGTCGAAGCGTGAATATTATTTGCAGGACGTTCCCCTTACCGATTCGGCCATGAAAATATCGGACAGCCTGATTCATGTGGCCATGTACCGGACTTCTATGATTTACAAAGACAAAATCGAAGATCTACAAAAAGCCCAGGAAAGCTTCCATGCATTGTTGAAAAGGTTTCCGGCCACAATCCACGAACTTGAAAGCTGGTATTTCCTGTACAAAATATATGGCACCTTGGGCGAAAACAGCAAATCGGAAAACTATAAACAACAGGTAATTGACAAATATCCCTACAGCAAGTACGCACAGTCTATGACCAATCCCGATTTCTTTAAGCAGGAAGCTGCCAAAGAACAAGAATCGCGGTTTTTATACTCGACAACCTATAAACTGTTCGAAAACAACCAGTTCGAAAAGGTTATTGCCAATGCAGCATTCGCGGATTCACTTTACCCGGGTAACCCGTACCGTTCGAAATTTGCTTTGCTGAAAACGATTTCTATTGGACGCACCACCGATTCGGCCAATTTTGTGAAAGTGATTGATGATTACATTAAATTCTTCCCCGATGCCCCCGAATTGGCTTACGCCAAAGACATTAAGAAATACCTGACTGTGCCGCCAAAACAGCCCGAGGGGGTCGAGAAGAAAGAGGAAAAAGGACTGCTGGCCGAGGCGGCAAAAAAAGAAGAAAAGCCCGTGGAATTTCTCTTTGAACCTACGGCACCGCACTACTATGGAACATTGGTTTACACGAAAAAGGCCAATACAAACCGCATTAAATTCAACATTTCGAACATGAACATTGACTATTACCCCATGTTTGAATTTACTGTACCAAGCGAGTTTTTCTCAGCCGAGTCCGATTTGATAACCGTTAGAAGTTTTAAGGACAGCCACACGGCTATGAACTATTACCATTCGGTGATATTTGTCGATGAAGTTTATTCGGGGCTCACCAACCTCGATTATATCCATTTTGTCATTAGCGAGGCCAACTTTAAAAAGCTGGCAGAAACCAAATCCATCAATACCTACATGGATTTCTTTAAAGCGCAATACCTGAAAAAGTAATTTTTTAGCGTCGTAAACCCTTTTAAGGCAATTATAGTCCCCGGGCGGCGTTTTGCTTTAACAAATAGAAAATGTACATTGTATGCAAAACCAGGTAAAAATCCTTTGGGTCGATGACGAAATTGAATTTCTGAAATCGCACATTCTTTTTCTTCAAACAAAAGGGTACGAAATTTCAACAGCCAAAAGTGCCATCGACGCCCTGGATGTGCTAAAGAAACAACGTTTTGATATTCTCTTTCTCGATGAAAACATGCCCGGGATGACCGGACTGGAAATGCTGAACCAACTTCGCCTGACCCTTAATGAAACGCCGGTGATTATGATTACCAAAAGCGAAGAAGAGCATATCATGGAAAGCGCGTTGGGGAGCAACATCAAGGATTACCTGATTAAACCGGTTAACCCCAACCAAATCCTGATGGCCATTAAAAAAATTGTGGATCACCAGAAATTGGTCAGTGCCAAAACCTCTACCGATTACCAGGCCTCGTTCCGCGAACTGGGCACCTTGATTTACGATAGTCGCAAACATGCCGACTGGTTCGAGGTGTACCGTAAGCTGCTTTGGTGGGAACTTGCCCTTCAGAATAACTACTCGCCCGCCGATATGCAGGAAGTGTTGCTGATGCAAAAAAACACAGCAAACACCGAATTTGCCAAATACATAAAAAAGAACTACGAAAAATGGTTCGCGGCTGCCGGCGATGACCGCCCCGTGCTGTCGCCCAACGTCTTAAAACACTATGTTTTCCCGCACATTGGAAAAGAAAAAGTCATGATTCTGGTCATTGACAACCTGCGATTCGACCAATGGTTAGTGTTAAAACCATTCATAACCAAGCATTACAAAGTGGAAAACGAGGCTATGTACTACAGCATATTGCCCACTGCCACCCAATACGCCCGAAACGCCCTGTTTTCGGGACTTATGCCCGATGGCATAAAACGAATCCTGCCCGACCTTTGGCGCGATGAGGACGAAGAAGGCCTGAAAAACGAGTTTGAAAAAGATTTGTTTAAAAGTTACCTCTCGCGGCACGGTATTACAACCCCGTTCTATTTTGAAAAGGCCAGCAATGTTAAATCGGCACGAAAAGTGACCGAAAACCCGTCGCGGTTTATTGAAAATCCGCTTTCGGTGTTGGTCTATAACTTTGTGGATATCTTGTCGCACGCCCGCACCGATTCGGATGTGATGAAAGAACTGGCCTCGTCTGAACCTGCTTACCGAAACCTGACCCGTTCGTGGTACGAACATTCCCCGTTAAACAAGTTGATTGAATATCTGGCACAAAACAAAGTTCGGTTGTTCATTACCACCGACCATGGCTCCATAAAAATTGACCACCCCGTAAAAATAATTGGCGACCGCAACACTACCACCAATTTGCGCTATAAGCATGGCAAAAACCTGAATTTCAGCCAGGGACAGGTTTTCGAAATCTCGAAACCCGAGGCCGTTGGGCTTCCCCGTTTTAATGTCAGTGGAAGCTATGTTTTTGCCTGCGAGAACGATTTTTTTGCCTATCCCAACAACTACAACTACTACGTTAACTATTACAAGGATACGTTCCAGCATGGCGGCGTGTCGATGGAAGAGATGCTTATTCCGATTGTTTCGCTGATTCCCAATGAGTAATTCCGGTTGCTATGTCGAAAATAATTGTTGAGAACCTTGACCTGTTGCCCCAACGTGTAGCGCAATTAATTGCCGAGCTAACCCCACTGCATTGCGTGTGGGCCTTTGATGCTCCTATGGGTGCCGGAAAAACCACCATTATAAAAGAAATCTGCCGTCAGAAAAGCGTACGCGACACAGTTACCAGTCCTACTTTTAGCATTATAAACGAATACGGGACAGACTCTGGCGAAACCATCTACCACTTCGATTTTTACAGGCTGAACAACGTCAACGAGGCCTTCTCAATTGGTGTTCCCGACTATTTCGATTCGGGAAACCTGTGCCTTATTGAGTGGCCCATGGTAGTTGCACCGCTGTTACCCGAAAAGTATCTGCGCATTACCATTAACATCCTGAGCGAGGATAGCCGCGAGATTGAATGGGAGGAGGTTTAGTTTTTTAACAATAAAGCCACTTATTTGTTAGCATAGTCAGCACGTAAAAAAGATCCGTTGCGTCCACACGCCTATGAGTAAAATTGCCAGCACAATTAAGAATATCGACCAATATCACGAAGCTCAACCTGCCGAAGTAAGAGAAACGCTTGAGGAATTGAGGCAAGCCATCAGGCAGGTTGCACCTTTGGCAACCGAGACCATTAGCTATGGAATGCCCGCTTTTCGAGCAAACAAAGTACTGGTTTACTATGCTTTAAACAACAAACACATCGGTTTTTATCCCACACCAAATCCCATTGCCCACTTTAAAAAGGAGCTGGAAGGGTACAAAACATCGAAAGGTGCCATTCAGTTTCCCATTGACCAACCCTTGCCATTGGAATTAATACAAAAAATAGTGCTGTTTCGCGTACAGGAAGATAATATGGAATCGAACCAGGATGTTTTGCCCGGCATTTTCCATGAAATGGCTGACGATATAGAAAAGGCGCTGAAAGAAAACAAGGATGTGCTTAAGCACTGGAACACATTAACCCCCATTCAGCGCAACGAATGGATTTGCTGGGTCTCCACGGTCAAAAAACCGGAAACAAGATTGCAACATATCCTGCGCATGGTGGACGAGTTAAAGGAAGGCAAACGCATTCCGTGTTGCTGGCCAGGATGCCCGCACAGGCGGCCTTCGGCTCAAAAATGGTTTAAAAATGCCGTGGAATAATCCGGGACTGCTGAAAAAGGTAATTAAATTCAGGCTTTAAGGGTAAAAACGAAAACAGTAAAACGGTTGACCGCCCGGAATGCCAACACCCGCAAATGACAGAAAACCAGCGTGTAAACAACAGGACTCCCCTGGAACACCAAAAACATTTCATATGTTTATATTTTCGGTTAATATTGATATTCAGTTGTTTAATTAGTT
>JBBISE010000082.1:0-14673 GCA_037441445.1 Salinivirgaceae bacterium | reverse complement strand
TTCAATTTTTTTAACAAAAAAAAAGGACTGTCTAGTCTTTTTAGACAGCCCCATTAAACGAAAAAAACGAAATGTACGGCGCCGAAACATTTCTACAACCATCGGTATAAAATTCACCATCGGTTGTTCCTTGCCGTTGCAAAATTGAGAAATGTTTTTTATGTTTGCAATATCTTCTAAAAATTAGTCCGAATAATAGGGGGCTAAACTAGTGGGTGGGCAATTGCGCAAAGTCCTATTCTTACTACCACTATCACCATTGAACGTTTGGAGCGAAGGGGGTATGAATCCCTAAGCGATTTGTACGCCAAACTCAGACCCAAACCTTCAATTATTTTCCCCACATCTTAACGAACCGCCGTATACGAGACCCGTACGTACGGTGGTGTGAGAGGCTTCCCCATCAGCTTCGGCTGGTGGGGCGTCTACTCGATCATTATGCTTCCAGCTCTTTTTCCTTCATCCAATTGGCCACATAGTACGCAAAAACCATCCCGCTAAAGCAAAAGGCCGTGAACAGGAAAAATCCCATTTGTAGCGTGGTGTGCTCATGGGTCGAGAGCATGTTGAAGCCACGGACATTTCCCAACGAATCGAGTTGAGCACCAATCAGGCTCCGGAACCCTATGTAGGACATAAATATAGCAACCACCATAACGTCAGCCATGGACCATTTGCCCGATTTTAAGGCAAAAAAGCGAACCACGCTGTATTTGTTAATAGCGCGGGGAAAAGGGTAGGAGAGGGCTGACACAATAATCTTCAATGCCGGGAAAATGATACTAAACGTGAAAATTAAGGCACCAACAGCCGCTGTTTGAACATTTCCCTGTTCTATCAGAATCCGTACCACATCGAAAATGCTTTTGCTCTCGAAAAACAGAACCTGGTTTTTAAACAAGATTGTTTCGCCCAGCAATTCAAAATTGACTTCCGAAATACGGGCATCAATGTCAATCATGGGGGTCAGAAGACCACCTGCGAGCAAGGCCATTACTCCCAGCAGTCCCGTGTAAAAATGAACCACATTGCGGGATGCTATTGGCGTCAGAAAATAAATGGAGAACAGGACTATAATGCCGATAATAATAAGCCAGGTGCTCATCCATGCTGCTTTTCTTAATTCAATGTCTTCGTTTTCAATCCAGGCAACACATTCATCGTAGTTTTCAAAACCATATTTTTGCGAAAGAACCTCCCGAATGTTTATCTTCTCGGGTGACGTGGTTTGATCCATAAACTCATTGAATTTCTGGAGTATGAAACTTTTCAACTCGGCTTTGTTCGATTCGCTGGAAATGGATTTAACCACTTCCCCTGCCCAATGAGGAACTTGTTTTTTGAATTGTTCGGCATCGAAAACCATGGTGTAGGCAACCGACTTAAAAGCCTGTGTCAGCCAGTTCCCCTGTCGTTTGTCCTGATTCAAAAACTTTTCAATTTGACCGATTAACTCATACAACGCCTTTTCTATTTGCTTTTGCATGGTTTGGTGCATATTTCGGTCGAAATCGAGCTCATCAACCTTCTTTACTATTATGTCAGACAATGCTTTTTTCCATTGTTCGACGCTAAATAACCCAAAGCGGATATTGTTTGCATAGGCCAAATCCGAAACATACTGCTGACGAAGGCGAGTTCCGTTGTAGAGTTTGTAGAGTTCGAAAACCGAGAATGACAGCAATGCCAATGAAAGCAGAGTTGTTATGAGCGTAATGAAAAATTTGCGGGACATGCGAGGATAAATTAAATGTTACAGCCCCGAAAATAGTAATTTTTTCAGTATCAATAACGGTTATTCACAGAACCTTTTTATTGATATAAGGAATTCGTTTTTTATTTCCTGAAGAATTTCCTGTGTAATTCGGGGTGTGAAGATACGGATAATGTCAACTACATCGTAGTTTTCAAAATACATGCCCATGGCAGCATCAAATTCGAGAATGGAGACATTGTGGCTTACCTGGTTGGTAATATCGGTAAATATTTGCCAGTCAAGATGATATGGTATTTTGAAATATCCATGATCGCCTTCGGTTCGGTCGAACATCATCTCCTCATTAATGGGTAGGAATTGAAAGAACTTCTTCATGGTGATGATAACTTCCACATTTTTCATATCCTTGGATTTATTTTTCATGATTAGCCCTTCCCGGGAAAAGGCTTCCTGCAACACCCGAACTTGATTGTAGGTGTTTAAATCGCGAATACGAATGCATGTATATTGCTTGTCATAGACGGAAATAATGGCCTTGGCAGCACTGAAATTAAAACCGATATAGGATCGGATTTTTTTTATTGTTAATAGAAGCTGCTCCTGCGAAAGAGGAAATTCCAAAGCAAAATAAACATACAGTGGTTTGGGCACTGATGGGTTTTTGTAGTAGTAGCCTGGAAAAGGATTGGGCGCCTCGAAAGCCAGTGTTTCTGGCATTATAGCGTTATCATCAATTGTGTCGAGTTTTTCGTATTTTTTTAAGCTTCCGTAGCGTTCGAAATAGACATTCTGGATATCCATGGTCATAAAGAGTTTAAGTTCGATTTACAGATAAACAACCATCACGGGGCTTTGGTTTAAAATGCCTGTTTTTTACTTGTGGACAATGGCTTTGTATTGTTCATCGGACAAATCGTCGATGTAGAAATACAAAGGGTTTACAGGTTTGTTGTCTTTTCGGACTTCGTAGTGCAGGTGTGGACCAGTCGAAACCCCGGTGTTGCCCACCAATCCTAATAATTTTCCTCTCTTGACGGTATCCCCTTCTTTTACTTTGAAGCGCTGAAGGTGGGCATAAATGGATACATATCCGAAGCCGTGGTCAACAATGACCCTGTTTCCGTAGCCGTTGTCCCATCCAGTGGCTAAAACAACACCGTCGCCTGTAGCATAGACCGGAGTGCCGTGTAGAGCAGCGTAATCAACGCCAGTGTGGTCTTTCCACCTTTTAAATACGGGATGGTATCTGTCACCAAAATAATCAGAAATTCTGAAATAATCACTCTTCAGCAAAGGGCTGATGCCTGGTTTTGAAGCAAAGAATTTGCTCTTTTCCTGGCTAAGTTGATTAACTTCTTCAAACGATTTCTGTTGAATTTTAATTTGGTTTTCCAAAATATCGGCCTTTTTCGAGATCCGTGCAAGTAGTTTTCCCTGATTGAAGATGTCAAATTTCCTGTACCTGTCAACACCCCCGAAACCGGCCTGGCGAATCGTTTTTGGTAGCGGGCTTAACTCAGCGTAACTTCTGTACAGAAAATCGTCTTTTTCCTCGATTTTGGATAAAATATGAGCCTTGTTTTCCAATTTTGATTCTATCTTCAACAGGCTAGAAACCAGCTTACTGTTTTGTATTTCAAGCAATACGCCTGTTGGAGTGTAGTTGTAAAACAGGGTTCCGATGTAAAACAGGATGCCCACTAAAAAACTTACCCCTATGTAGGTTGCGACTCTGTTAAAGTGTTGTCTTAGAGTCACTTTGTGGGGTTTGTATGTCAGTGTATTGGGATCTAGTATGTATTTTTGTGCCATAAGGTTGGTTAACAAATTATTAACTTTTTATGCGTCGCAAATTTAATACTAATATTTGTATTTGCAAATTTTTTGAAATCTATTTGACCAGAGTGTCTATTTTGTGGACAAATTTACGATGTTATCTGTCTGGTTTTATTGTGCGATACGGACAAAATGACGTATTTTCATGCGAAGATAGCGCCAATATGGCAGTTTTAGGTGTTCTGAATGGGAAAATAAATGCCATTTTGAGAATATAATGTGCAATTGAGGAATTGTTGTATTTTCGTCGTAATAGCAAATGACATTTTGTTCGCCGGATGTGGATTGGCAAATCCTTTGAATGATAGCCGTGAATTTAAACCCCAAAACTATGAACTTAAATTCTTTTACAATAAAAGCACAAGATGCTATTGAAAAATCCGTATCAAAGGTTCGCGAACTGGACCAGCAATCGGTAGAAGTAACTCATATTCTTTATGGTTTGATGAATATAGAAAATAGTTTGGCATTAAAACTATTAGAGAAAGCCGGAGGGAATACTACACAATTGCAGGCGATTGTTGAATCTATGATTCGTAGCTATCCCAAGGTCAGTGGTGCCGAACCTTATTTATCGTCTGAAGCTCAGCAAACTCTGTTGCAGGCATCGGAAGTAGCTAAAAACAATAAGGATAGCTATACTTCCGTTGAACATATCCTGCTTGCAATTATGAAAAGTTCGAGCCAGGCTTCAAGGATGTTAAAAGACTCGGGTATTGAAGTTAAATCACTGGAAAAAGCTATATATGATCTACGAAGAGGGACAAAAGTTCAATCGCAAACAGCCGAAGATACTTTTGATGCTTTAAATCAATACGCTGTAAACCTTAATCAATTAGCTTCCAATGGAAAACTTGATCCTGTAATAGGCAGGGACGATGAAATTCGCAGAATATTACAGATTCTGAGCCGACGGACAAAAAATAACCCTATTCTTATTGGCGAACCCGGAGTGGGAAAAACGGCCATTGCCGAAGGGCTGGCCCAGAGGATTGTAAAGGGCGATATCCCTGAAAACCTGCGTTCAAAACAGGTGTATTCTCTCGACATGGGTGCTTTGATTGCCGGAGCCAAATACAAAGGCGAATTCGAGGAGCGCCTGAAAGCCGTCGTTCGAGAAGTGATTGAATCTGAGGGTGAAATAATACTTTTTATTGATGAGATTCACACCTTGGTTGGAGCAGGAAAAAGCGAAGGTGCCATGGATGCCGCTAATATTTTGAAACCAGCCTTGGCAAGGGGAGAATTACGTGCAATTGGTGCCACTACATTGAATGAGTACCAGAAATATTTCGAAAAAGATAAGGCCCTCGAACGCCGCTTCCAAACCGTTTTGGTCGATGAACCCGATATTGCCAGTGCAGTTGCCATCTTGCGTGGATTAAAGGAACGGTATGAGAATCACCATAAAGTCAGGATTAAAGACGAGGCCATTGTGGCTGCCGTTGAATTCAGCCACAGATATATAAGCGAGCGCTTTCTGCCCGATAAGGCCATTGACCTGATGGACGAGGCTGCATCGAAGTTGCGGATAGAAATGAACAGCGTTCCCGAAGAAATTGACGATTTGGAACGGCAGATCATGCAACTCGAGATTGAACGGGAAGCCATTAAGCGCGAGGGTATTAGAGAGCGAACCAAAGAGATAGAATCCCGCCTGGCCGACATTCGTGAAGAGATGAAAGCCCAAAAGGCGCAATGGCAATACGAAAAGCAGATAATTGACGAGTTGCAGTCCTGGAAACAATCCATTGAACATCTTCGTTTTGAATCGGAAAAGGCTGAGCGCGAGGGTAATTATGGCAAGGTGGCTGAAATACGGTATGGCCGGATTCGGGAAGCAGAGGAAAAAGTAAAAGGGTTGCAGCAGCAGATTCAGCAAATGCAGTCCAACAATGCCATGATAAAAGAAGAGGTTGATGCCGCAGACATTGCCGAAGTCGTGTCCCGTTGGACAGGAATTCCGGTTTCAAAAATGCTGAGTGCCGAGCGCGACAAACTGTTGCAACTTGAGTTAGAACTACACCGACGGGTTGTGGGGCAAGAAGAAGCCATTGTCGCCGTTGCCGACGCTGTCCGAAGAAGTCGTGCTGGACTGCAGGACATAAACCGACCCATTGGTTCGTTCATTTTTATGGGGCCCAGCGGGGTTGGAAAAACTGAACTTGCCAAAGCTTTGGCAGAGCAGCTTTTTGATGACGAAAACCAAATAACGCGCATTGATATGAGCGAATATCAGGAAAGGCACTCTGTTTCGCGGCTAATAGGAGCTCCTCCGGGATATGTTGGATACGATGAAGGTGGCCAACTGACAGAGGCTGTGAGACGTAAACCCTATTCTGTTATTTTATTGGACGAAATTGAGAAAGCCCACCCCGATGTGTTTAATATTCTGCTGCAAGTTCTCGATGATGGCCGATTGACTGATAATAAAGGACGCACTGTCGATTTCAAAAATACAATAGTTATAATGACCTCCAATTTGGGAAGTCACATGATTCAGGAACGATACCGAAATCTGGACAGGAACAATCAACAGGAACTGAGGGAAAAACTCCAGCCCGAGCTTATACAGCTTTTGATGCAAACCATTCGTCCCGAATTTGTTAACCGGGTTGATGAAATAATAGTTTTCACCCCTTTACTGCCCGATGTGATTAAAGAAGTGGTTCGAATTCAGTTCGATAGGCTGGCCAAATCGCTCGCGAAGAATAAAATTGAAATCCAAATTACCGAACAAGCAGTAGGGCATCTGGCCATAATCAGTTATGATCCTGTATTTGGTGCCAGGCCCGTAAAACGAAACCTGCAACGATTGGTCATGAACGATATGGCGAAGGAAATTATCAGCGGAGGGATAACCAGCGCATCAAAGATAACAATTGATGTTGTTGATGATAAAATTGCCTTTAAAAACAATTAAAGAATGTTGCTTGGTATGTAATTTGCCAAAAAGTGACCGAGCAGATCCTTTAAAGTATCGAAATGTAGGTTTCGATCGCCGTCCACGACCTCCCAGAACAGGGAATCCTGGACGGTTTTTATTTTAATTTCCAGTGCGTTGCAGTTTTTGTCATGTCCAATTCCAAACCGGTTTAACGCTTTTTCAGTCCATTTACACAAATAGGCTTCTCCGGTTAACTTTACAAAATAACTGGGTATTGTATTGACACGAAACTCATTTCTCTCCAAATCAAAAATAACGTTCGAATGTTCGAAAATGGTATCTAAAAAACGGGTCATGACCAACTCTTCAGGAATGGCGCTTATGACGGTCCGCTTGAAAATGAACCACATGTAATCGGCTGTTCCTAAAACGGTTGGTAGATCGTGGGACGAGAAAATTATGGTTTTATTTCGTGTTCGGGCCAACCGCCGCATCAACTCGACCATCTCGAATTTGTTACCAATATCAAGATACGCGGTGGGTTCGTCTAGCAAAATAACGGGTGTGTTCTGTGCCAGGCTGCGTGCAATTAAGGCTCGCTGGCATTCCCCGTCCGAAATTTCACCAATAAGGGCATCTCGTAGGTGCAATGTTTTTGTATCCACCATGGCTCGATGAACAACATCAACATCATCATCGGAAAGTTTTCCAAAGATGTCCGTATAAGGAAATCTCCCCAGGGAAACCAAATCGCGGACCTTCAGCGATCGGTTCACTTCATGTGCTGTGCCAACATAGCTTATAAGTCGGGCGCGCTCGCTCCGGTGAAGTTCTGGTAAGGATTTGTCGCCAAAAAAGATTTTTCCTTTTAAGGGAGGCAGTAATCCGGCCATTGTTTTTAGCAACGTGCTTTTTCCTTTGCCGTTAGAACCTACTAAAGCTATAGTTGTACCATGCGATGCCTCAAGATTAAGTCCTGCGAGTACCTCTTTTTTTTGGCGCCCTTTACCGTAACCAATGGTTAAATCTTCTATTCGTATTTGTGCTGATTTACTCATTGGTTATTAAAATGATGAACTTAGTTTTTGGTTTCTAAGGATAATCCAGATTACAACAGGAATTCCGAGTAGAGCTGTAACACTGTTTATAGGGAGTACACCGGTCATTCCGGGCATTTGTGACAGGGTATCGGCCACCAGCATCAGAATGGCACCGATGAAAGAACAATAGACAATCAGGGTTTGATGGCTCGTTTCTTTTGCCATGAACCGTGCCAGATGCGGTACCATTATTCCAACAAACCCGATTGGCCCGCAATAGGCTGTTACACTGCCTGCCAACAGACTGGTTGAAGTGAAAATAATTACCCTGAACCGCATGATGTTCATTCCCGATGAGCGTGCGTAATTCTCGCCTAAAAGCATCATATTTAGTTGTTTGGCACTGAAAACGCTGATGAACAAGCCAATAAAAACAGAAACAGATAGCCACAACAGCTGTGTCATATCCACAGTTCCCAAACTTCCCATTGTCCAGACAACATAGGATTTTAGCATCGATTCGGGGCTGAAATACTGTAAAATTCCAATAAAGGCGGAAATGGCACTGCTGAACAAAATCCCAAGAACTAATATGGTCAAAATGTCTTTTATTCGCAACGATACCGCCAGCAGCAAAAACAAGACAACCGACGAGCCCGCGATGGCCGACAAAATAATGGCAAAATTTCCTGTATTGTTTATAAATAAAGCCATTCCCGTTGATCCTGCCCCAAGCATAACCAAAGCAACACCCAAACCCGCACCGCTGCTAACACCTAGAACATAAGGTCCGGCCAGTGGGTTGCGGAATACGGTTTGCATAACTAAGCCGCTTACAGAAAGAGCAATGCCAGCTATAATGGCTGTTAGTGCTTTGGGTAACCGATATTGAAAAAAGGTTATTTGAAATACTCTTCCCGATTCATTACCAATCAAATAATTCCACCAATCTTCGAAGCCTACAGACGATGATCCAATGTTTAGGTTCATGACAAAGGCCCCAAGTAAAAGAATCAACAGGATTGGAACTTTTAGTTTGTGCATTATGTTTGTTTTTCTTAAGTCAAACCTATTGTAGTTTATGCCTTTGCTGCTTAGCTGTAAGTGTTGTTTTATTCTCTGAAAAAACCGGCCACATCCCTTGCCGTTTCGGGCATGGCAACAATGGTGTTTGTTTTAGCGTCAACCAGTACCATGACAGGTGTGGCCACAACAAAGTAGGCCTTGGCTTCGGGGCTTAACAATCCGCCTTTTGCCCTGACATGGGTCCAGGCCGATAAGCTGGCTGAAGCCTTTTCCCACATCGGAATTTCGGTTTCGGTGTCATCGAGACTGACAGCCAACACATCAAACTGGTTTTTTATGGGCGAGTTTGTATAGTAAGGGTATAATTGTTTTGTAACTTCTTGACAATGTTCGCAATCGGCACTCCAAATCATCAACAGTTTGTACGGTTTGCTTTCTCCAAATGTGTGAAACTGAACGGGGTTTCCTTTGGAATCTTTGATAATAAAATCGGGGGCTTTGGCTCCAACAAACAAGTTTCCAAGACCATCTAAACGGCGCAATATCATACTTTTTTTCGATGCCATACATTTTGGATCAGCAACATAAGGCGCCAGCATTTTTATTCCACCTTGCATGCCCATGCTTTCGTATCCTTCAAAAAAGTAATCGACCATTTTTCCATAGATTGTTGGATGTCCCGTTTTAGCCTTTTCGATGAGCTTTATGCCTGCCTGAGTAAGTGCTGAATCCACCTGTTGGGCAGTGTAACTACGTTCGAAATGTTGGTTTACATAGTTGTCCAGCCATTTACGGTAATCAGACGTCAGAGACATGAGTGTATCGGTGAAGTCCACTGCTTGAATGTAGTTTTCCAGCATTTTGGCTTTACGTGATTTTTCGTCGAGAGTGAAATCAAGTTCAGGTATCACTTGCAATGCAAAAGTGCTGCTAACAAAAAGTTTACGATGTGTTGAGATTTGTTGTTGAATCCACTCGGCGTGTTGTTTTATCTTTGATTTATATTCTTTAATTCCTTCGCGGTAAAACTCACTGCGCGGGTCATCGTATTTGGTCAGCACCATTTGGAGCATGCTAATGTTTTCGCGGTATTTTTGGTTTTGCTCCATAAATTGCTGATAAACAATATTTTCTTTGTCTGAAGGAAGAAACCTAACGCTGTCGGGATTGGTGGCAAACATGGGGTTTATGTACAATTCTACATTCTGATCCCGCACAAACACACGCTTTTCTGCACCGGTAGGTTGTCCTGACTGCATATCGCGATATTCGAACCTAACCTGAAAATCGGCAGGTAACAATGATTTTTCAATTGTAAACACGGTCGATTGTCCATGTTTGATTTGTTCGGCCACTTTCAACGGTTTGTGCGCCTGGGTACCCGTCAGCGGGACCAGGGCTATGTTGGCTGCCGGAACACCCCGAAGGTGAACGGTAACGGTACGATCGCTTTTGTTTTGGCTTTGGCATGCAGTACTAAAGGCTATGGTTGCTGTGGTTAGGATTATGGAGATTGTACTTTTCATTTGAATTTTTTTTTTTTTTTTTTTTTTTTTTTTTACGGTTTTGTATCAGATTAGGAATGCTTCTTTAAGATAAGGATACTATATTTTGTGCTTAATGGTGCATCAGGGCAGGGTACATTGACCTTCTTTTTGTGTTTTATTTCTTCTCCACCAATTGTATTTCAAACAGCTTTGGCCACCACTTTCCAGTGACAAAAAGACGTTTCCCTTTTGTGTCCCAGGCTATACCATTTAAAACATCAACACGTTGGTTGCGCCGGTCTTGCTCGCTCAGAAGGCCTGTAAGGTCAATTTTTTCAATTACTTCGCCGCTTTTTGGGTTAATGGTCACCAAATAATCCTGGCCATAAACGTTTGCCCAAATTTTTCCATCGTAGAATTCCAGTTCATTTAAACGGATTATCTGGCGTTCATGGTCGTGTACTTCAAGGGTGCGCAATTCCGTAAAGTGTTCGGGATGAATGAAATACAATACATGTGTTCCGTCGCTCCGTATCAGCAATTCGCCATCGAATGTCAGTCCCCAGCCCTCGGATGAGATTGGAAATTCCTGAATCAAGTTAAATGTTTCGAAATCAAACACATATCCTTTTTTTGATTCCCATGTCAGCATATAAATATGGTTCTTGTATCGTGTTATCCCCTCGCCGAAGTCAACATCTGGTAAATCGTACTGCTTGAGTACTTTACCAGTTTTTAACTCTACTTTCCTTAACGACGATTCGTTGGTTTGGCCAGTTCCTTCATATAAAAACATTTCCTCGAAAATCAAACCCTGGGTATAAGCCTTGGGGTCGTGAGGAAAAGTATTTACGATTTTGTATCCGTATTCTTTAGGTGGCTTTGCTGCTAAAAATCTCAACGATGTTGATGCATGAAACTCCAATGTGTCTGCAAGTATTGTTAAACGGATATGGTTCGTACCGGTGCGGGCATTGGCCGAATTCCATTCTAACTGCTGATTGGGTTTAAAAATCAGGTTTTCAGAATTATTAAGGGTTAAACGGACGCTGTCATGCGAGATGGTGTCCGATAGGCGGATTTGAAAAGTTATTCTATCGCCAACCTTAAAAATATCTTGTCGTGTGGGCGCTGTTATTGATACACGCAGCAGGGGTGAAGATTTTTTTGTTTGGTTTAGTTTGCCCTGATCAGGAGACGATGCGCATGATGTCAACATTAAAGTGAAAAGCGGTACGAGAATGCGTAATGGAGACTCGAGAAGGATATTTTTTGATCTTTTATGGTACATTGTAATGGTTATGAATTGAAGTTATATCTACATTTGCGTCTTTTAAAAGGTACAAAAATAGTCAATTTTGATGATACATGCCTTTGATTGACCCATAATATCGATATTATGTTTGGTGGCAGGAAACGAATACGTCTTTTTAGTTCCTTGTGGTCGGAGCTCGGTAAAAACGCTGTGCTTAAAGTATTTATTGTCCTGATTTTATGCTTTCTGTTTTTGTTTTTTATTTCAGACAATACCCATTTCAATTCCCCTTGGTCTCCGGTCCTATACAATTCACAAGGCGATTTAATGGCGGCGACACTTGCCTCCGACGGTCAGTTTCGGTTTCAATCTGGTCGGTCTGTGCCCGAAAAGCTAAAGCTATGCATTGAGACCTTCGAGGATAAGCGGTTCCGCACCCATTTAGGTATCGATGTGCGTGCTATAGCCCGAGCCTTGTACCAAAATTTTTCGAACCGTAAAGTGGTTAGTGGGGCCAGCACCATTACAATGCAAGTTGTACGAATGTCAAGAGGTAACACAAAGCGTTCCCTTGCCATAAAAGCCATTGAACTTTTGCAGGCAATCAGACTTGATCTCCATCTTTCCAAGGATAGTATTTTAACATTGTGGGCAACCCATGCACCATTTGGGGGCAATGTAGTTGGATACGAGGCTGCCTCGTGGCGGTATTTTGGACGATCGGCTGATAACCTCACCTGGGCCGAAGCTGCTATGCTGGCCGTTTTGCCGAATGCCCCCGCACTTATCTTGCCTGGCAAAAACACAGGTTTATTACTTGCAAAAAGAAACCGACTACTTCAAAAACTGGCGGATAAGGGCATTATTGATTTGTCAACAGCTGATTTAGCCATGGATGAACCCATTCCGCAATCGACGGTTCCGTTTCCCGAATCAGGGCGGTTTTTATTAGCTTCGCATGAGAGGTTGACGGGTAAGAAGCCATTTGAGAAGCAGCCAACAACCATTAATCCGACTTTACAGGAGCAGGTTTCGCAGATTGCACAACACTATTCGGAACATTACAGGCAGTCGAATATACATAACCTGGCTGTTTTAGTTATGGAAACCAGCACTGGCAACGTCCTGGCCTATGTCGGAAATTCGGGTTTGCCCGAATCGGTCAATAATTGGGTTGACGTAATACCCGCTCTCCGAAGTCCCGGAAGTACATTAAAACCAATTCTGTACGCTTCCATGACAGGACGGGGCGAACTTCTGCCACGCCAGCTTATCCCCGATTATCCTACAAACATTGATGGCTACATGCCCCGTAATTTCGACGGACGCTGGAACGGAGCCCTTCATGCCGATGATGCCCTTTGCCGCTCAGTCAACGTTCCTTTTGTGCGCCTTTTACAGCGACATGGTATAGCGCAGTTTAACGAAACATTAAAGAGAATGGGTATTACTTCGCTAAACAAAAGTCCGGGACACTATGGTTTGTCAATTATCTTGGGCGGAGCGGAAATGTCTCTGTGGGAAATGACAGGATTGTATGCATCCATGGGGCGAATTTTGTTGAATTTCAGTACAAATTCGGGACGTTTTTACCCCGGTGATATTCATCCGCCGATTTTATACCCCACCATTTTTCCTGTAAAAATAACAGGCTCAGCTGATTATCCTATTTCGCCGGCAGGAATCTGGATGACTTTCGAGGCACTTCAAAAACCCGAACGACCTGATATTGAGCGAGGTTGGGAATATTTTCCCACTTCCAGGCGTGTGGCATGGAAAACTGGAACCAGTTTTGGTTTTCGCGATGCTTGGGCCATTGGTGCAGACCCGCTTTACACTGTGGGTGTGTGGGTTGGTAATGCTAACGGACTCTCGGCTTCAGGTTTAGTGGGGGTTAGCAAGGCGGCTCCGGTGTTGTTCGATGTTTTTGCCAAACTTCCTAGGACAAGCCATTGGTTTCCCATGCCGCACGATGCTCTTGCTCTAACTGCCGTATGTCGTCAGTCCGGTTACCTGGCAGGGGAATATTGTAATAATGTCGATTCCGTGTTATGCTCCGATGTGGAATTTTCTACAGGTAAATGTCCATATCACAAACCGGTAAATCTTACCCCAAACCGCCAATTTCTGACAAGTCCGGAATGTTGTGCTGAACGCTTTGATACGGTTTGGTTTTCCCTTTCGACGGTTATGGAACACTATTTCCGGCAGAGAAATCCTTCGTACCAACCATTGCCTATGCCCGATCCAAACTGCAAAAGTATGTTGAGGAGCAAAACGCTGCAAATTATTTACCCCTATTCTAACTCCAAAGTATATATTCCCCGAGAACTCGATGGGAGTGAGGGCAGAATAGTTTTCGAAGTTGCACAGGCAAATCCCGTGTCGTCAGTCTTTTGGTATATCAATGGCGAACTTGTTATGTCATCCACAGCTGAACACAAATTTTCTGCACCTTTGTCACCCGGTAACCACAATCTGATGGTAATTGACAGTGAGGGAAATATGGATGAAGTTTATTTTACCGTGATTACAGCCAAAAACCGCAGCTAGTCTGGCATTTATTCAACCTTATTCGACTTTAATTTTTCCGGCGTACAGGAGATCGAATTCCTCATTCATTAGTTTCCAGTAATACAGGCCATTGGAGAGCAAAGGGATAGTTATTCCCTGTTCGTTGGTTTCTTTATCAAAAACTTTTACCTCTTGGTTGTTCCATATTTCTACAATCAGTGTGCCCGATGATGGGTTAGACCATTTCAGGGAATCTGTTGCAGGGTAAATTATGGTTTCAGGTGTTAAAACTTTAATATCGTTGCCACGATAAGTGCCGCGGAAATTTTCCACCACTTTTTCCAGTTGTGTGTTTGGAGAATAAGCAAGCAAATCTTTTTGTTTTAACTCGGAAGTAGTTGTGCGTTTTGATTCTTTTTCGTTTTTCTTTTCGGTCGAAACCTCTTCTTTTATAGGTTCAATTTGTATCATTGAATCCGGGTTGTTTTTAGTTATTTCACCGTTTTCAGCAATGGCAATGGAAACTGGTTTTTGGTTCAACTTAACAAACAGATAGACAGAGAACAAGATAGCAAGCGTGGCAGCTGAGTAAAAAACAGGCTTTGGAATTTTTAATTTAGATGTCTTTTTTTTTTACGGTTATGTTATCGTACTTCACCTCATCTGTTATTTCTGAAACCATGAGTATTTCACTCGAACAGAGGTCGCAATGAGCCACATGTTCGCGGACAGGGGCAGGCAAAAGGTCATATGTTCCCTCGCTCATAGCATCAACACATTGTGCTATTTGTTCTTCGGTTAAATGTAGCTGGGTATCCATGGTTTCAATGGCTTAGTTTAGCTCAAAGGTGTTTCCGTATTTGTAAAGTTTCACCACGTTGTTGGGTGTAAAGTTTAAGATTTCCCGACTT
>JBBISE010000081.1:0-14744 GCA_037441445.1 Salinivirgaceae bacterium | reverse complement strand
CATTTTTTTTAACAAAAAAAAAGGACTGTCTAGTCTTTTTAGACAGCCCCTTTTCCCCTCCTTGACCCAAACCTCTGGCTGTCATCCTGAACGGAGGCACGGAGCGAAGTATCTCGCAAAAGCGATAAGTTACTTGCCCGATAATCATGCTCTTCCTGATTAAAATCGGGCCAAGTTGAGTATCGAAAATCGTTTTTCGGCATGGGCGTTTTATGGCGAATAAGGATGTTTCTTGATGGAAAGTTGTATTTTTGCAAAAACGTAAAATTTTACTCTAATGAGAATCAAGGATATCCTATTCATCACTCTATTATCGGCCCTGACATCCTGCGCAAAGCAGGCGGAAAAGAATCAAAAAGGGGGACTTTTTATTATTGGCGGAGGCCCGCGCCCCAACGAGTTAATGCAGCAACTTATTGATTTGTCGGCAATTGACACCACCGATTACATTGTTGTGCTTCCCATGAGCAGCGAGGAGCCTGACAGTTCCTTTTTTTACATCCGAAAGCAATTCAGCGAGTTGGGATACAAAAAGGCCGTTTGCTTTAATTTTATGCCCGATACTCTCCCCAACACCTGGATTGACTCGTTAAAAAGTGCCCGGTTGATTTTTGTGACCGGTGGAGACCAAAACAAGTTTATGAACGTGGGCAGGATACCTCAGTTCCACGAGGTTTTTCACCAGGCACTGAAAAACGGGGCGGTCATTGCCGGAACCAGCGCGGGAGCGGCCATCATGAGTAAAAAAATGATAACCGGAAACGAACACAAATACCCGGAATACACCGGAAACTACAGGACAATTGAGGCCGAAAACATTGAAATAGCCGAGGGGATGGGATTCGTAACAGGAGCTATTATTGACCAACATTTTGTTTACCGTATGCGCATGAACCGTTTAATTACAGTGGCCATTGAAAACCCCGATGAGACAGCTATTGGAATCGATGAGAGTACCGCCATTTTTGTCCAGGGAAACAAAGCAACGGTTTTCGGAAAATCACAGGTAATTGTGCTTCGAAACAGCTCGAAAAACAAAAAGATGTATAAAGGGTTATTGGGCGAAGAAAATCTGAGGCTTGAGGTGCGTCTTCCCGGAGAGACCTTCTTTATCACACAGAAGTAATCTATGGTTAGAATCATTGATGATAAAGAGTTTGGCACCATCAGGGTAACTTTCCGACGAAATGCCAGAAATTTGGTACTGCGAGTGCATCCCAACTGCGAAGTACACATTAGTTCTCCATTTCGCATATCCTCCGACGTTATTTATTCTTTCCTTGAAAGCCGTCGTGATTTTGTTCGCGAAGCAATGGAAAAACAAAACCAGAGAGGGCAAATGGGGTCAATTTTTACTCCATCGACCCCTTTTCGAACGCGGAATCATACTCTGGAACTTACAAAATCGGCCCGGCGGGGCATTTTATTGGAAAGGATCCAAGGAAAAATCCGAGTTATCATTCCCAACGATTTGGAATGGGAAGATTCGCGTGTTCAAAAAATCATTAAAAAGGCCATTATTGAAACCCTGCGCCTCGAAGCACACACATATTTACCCAAAAAGTTATACGAAACCGCACATAAACACGGTTTCTCGGTTAAAGGGCTTAGCCTGAAATACATGAAGTCGAGATGGGGAAGCTGCACCTCGAAAACCACCCTGAATTTAAACCTGTTTCTGGTACAACTGCCCGATCATTTGATTGAACATGTCATTTTGCACGAATTGTGCCACACGAAAGTAATGAACCACAGTGCCAGGTTTTATTCCCTGATGCAAAAACACAATCCGTTAAGCCCTCTTCACGATCAGGAAATAAAGAAGTACAACCCAACGCGGTTTCATTCGTTTGAGGGGTAGTGGAGGATTTTGTTGACTAAGTTGCTTATGTTGAACAGGTTACTCAGAAAAGCTCACTTTCAAAACCTATCTTCAGAGTTCAAATTTACACACTGACACATGGATTTTTTCTGATATAGAAGTTCATTAGTCCCTACTTCAACATTTCCAGCATCTTAGCCACGCCCGTCGATGCCGGTTCTTTTATAAAGGTTAGGTTGGGTTTGGCGCTAACCGCAACCTGATTTGGATCGATAATAAAAACCGGAGTTCCCTTGGGTACGTAATCAATGAGCCCTGCCGCCGGATAAACGTTCATGGATGTTCCCACAACGGCAAAAATATTGGCAGTCCGGGTGGTTTCGGCTGCTTCGGAAATGGCAGGGACTGCCTCGCCAAACCAAACGATGTGGGGGCGCAGCTGATGGCCTTTTTCACATTTCTGTCCCATGTTTATATCCTTGTAACCAATATCATAAATCAAATCATCGGCAAGGGTTGAGCGCACTTTTGTGAGTTCGCCATGCAGATGAAGAATTTTGGTACTACCGGCGCGTTCGTGCAGGTTGTCAACATTTTGAGTTATAATGTGGACTTCAAACATTTTTTCTGCTTCTGCCAGGGCTAGGTGCCCGGCATTGGGTTTTACTGTCCCGAGTTGGCGGCGGCGTTCGTTGTAAAAACGCAAAACAAGTTCAGGATTTCTGCGCCAGGCTTCGGGGCTGGCCACTTCCATTACATCGTACTCTTCCCATAGTCCGCCCATATCGCGAAAGGTGCGGATTCCACTTTCGGCTGAAATGCCGGCTCCAGTTAAAACAACCAATTTCTTCATAAAAGGCGCATTTATGACAAAAATAGCCAAATTGGAGAACAAATCAAATAATTCCAACAAATCTCACTTGCAGGAATGTCTAAAAATGTGTATATTGCACCTGTTTTTGTTAAAAACTTAAATTCAACGCCTGTGGATACAATTAACAAAATTCTGGATTTTTTAGGCAGCGTAGTTCTGATAACACTGGGGCACCTAGCCTGGCTTTTGGGGCTTATTTTTATTTTTGGTCTGATACTCTATTTGTTAGCCCGCTTTACACGGTTAACGTATGTTAAATCAGTAGGCCAGAAATTGGATATTGTCATTACAGGATGGATTGGCACCCCGGTACATGAACTTGGGCACGCCATTTTTTGCATCCTGTTTGGGCATAAAATTGTGGAAATTAAATTGTACAACCCCGATCCGGAAGACGGAACCTTGGGATACGTTTCCCACTCGTACAATCCAAAAAGCACGTATCAAAAAATTGGAAACTTTTTTATTGGTATTGGGCCTATCTTATTCGGTGCCTTAGTCTTATACGCCGCCCTTTACTACCTAATGCCCGACTTTCAGACTGTTTTTTCGACCGTCGAAAAACATGGTTCCGACATTGCCAAAGACGTACAAGCCGGCAGCTGGCTTGGTGTTTGGACATCAATAAAAACAACCACTTCGAATATTTTGGGCGTAATATTTAACACTGCAAACCTTACCAACTGGAAATTCTGGGTTTTCCTGTACTTGTCTTTCTGCGTTGCTTCGCACATGGAGTTAAGCCCACCCGACATTTCAGGAGCCAAAGGAGGTTTAATTACACTTGTCCTGACATTACTGTTCTTCAATCTGTTTATTTTACTCATTGAAGCCATTGGTTGGCATACGTTTTTGGGGCAATACTGGCAGTATCTGAAATTAGAGACCTATGCTGTGCATATTAATAACTTTCTTGGGGTGCTGGGTGCCTTGTTTATTTACTCTGTTATTATTTCGGGCTTAAATTTTGTCCTTTCATTCCTTGGTCTATCAACGTTTAGCTTAATACGAGGCCGTGGATTGTTTAACCCTTTCTGGTAAAAGATAAAAGCTATGGAAATATCAATACCTGTGGGTCGTGAATTTCGTTCCGAACATATTGTAGAAGAGAAGCATACAGCCGCAGCCTATGGCTCAGGACTGGCTAAGGTATTTGCCACTCCTGCCATGGTGGCCTTGATGGAAAACGCTGCCTATAAAAGCATCGAAGAGTTTCTCCATGAAGGATTTTCGAGTGTTGGCACCGAAATTTCGGTCAAACACCTGAAGGCCACCCTTCCGGGCGATTTGGTGTACGCGGTAAGCAAAATTGTGTTGGTTGATGGCCGCAGGATTGAGTACGAAATTGAGGCCTACGATTCCAAAGGTTTAATTGGAACCGGAACGCATCAACGGTTTATAATTGATAATGAACGGTTTCTGGCAAAAATCCAGGGCTGAAAATTTGTCTTTCGTCCATACTAAATAAACGGAAGCATGCCATTCCGGGACAGTTTGAATGCACTTTAGCCGAATTATTTTCCGAAATGTTTTGATAATCTGAACATCAATTAGTATCTTTGCAGTCCCAAACAGGGTCAGTTGGCCGAGTGGCTAGGTCCCGGTCTGCAAAACCGGTTACGGCGGTTCGAGTCCGCCACTGACCTCAACTTAAAAACGAAACGCCTTTGTAAATCAACATTTTACAGGGGCGTTTTTCGTTAGTTTTGGCCACGCTAAAAAAAACAATTGGGAAGGTTGTAAAATTTGTTTTGACGAAAGTTACAACACAATTACTCCACCACCAAGTTGGTTTCACAGCTCGTCATTCCTATACCAACCTGGCAACAACAAATCTCGCTATCACCGAATACCTTGGGGTGCTTAACCGCGCAAGATATATTCCGGGGGATAAATCCGAAATTTGGTCGAGCGTCAGGGTGTGTTTGCCGTAACGCAGATGTCCTGAATGGATTGTTTTCAAGGTCTGGCCAAGGCTGTTCAGAATCTTGAGGCGACAGTTTCCCGACTCTTTCAGGAAAAACTCGATGGTGGCATTTTGGTTTACAACGGTGGGATAAACAACCAACGACAAACTTCCATTTGAGAAAGTAGGAACGCCCATAGGAACAAGCGAAGTAAGGGCGATTTGCATTTCGGAATTGTCCCAGTTAAGGTGCACCAAAACCTCGCTTCCCTGACTGTGGTAATGGGCAGCCGGAAAAGTAGCATCATAGGCTTGCTGAGTTTGAACTAACGGAATCGATGTTCCGTTTACGTAAACATGAGAGGGCTGTGCGGCCATATTTTTCAATCGAAATTCGAGCGTACGAGACAAGGGCATGACTGGAAAGCCTCCGGAGTGTTCAACAGCAATTATTGCAGAATCGGCACTGAAATTCCCGTCAAACGAAATCAGTTCAAATTGTCCCAAGGCAGTATTTGTGGGGGTCTTGTCCATTGTCATTGTAAAGAACATAGTGACTTTGGGAAATCTCACTGTCCGGGTAGTACCAAACCGACAGATGTTGCGCATTGTAGTTGTCGGTACTGGAAACCATTGCGGTATGCGGAATAAAACTCCCTGAACGAACAAACAGCGGCATTGTGTTTATGGGTGCATCGACGTTGATAATGCGATCCCCTGCAAGCGTCTCGCCAGAAAAGTAGTTTACCCAGCGCCCCGCGGGCAGTTGCACTGTCCGTGAATTGGCATTGGGTTCTAAAACAGGCGCCACCAGCAGGTTTTCGCCCCAAAAATATTGATCTCCGCAATTTTGGAAATCGGCGTTCGCGATATCGTAAAAATCCATGGCTCGGGCAAGGGGAATCCCTGTTTGGCTGTTCTCCCAGGCCAGCGTGTAGTTGTAGGGCAACAGTTTATATCTCAATTCAATAAAATTGCGGACTATGTTTTTGTAATTCTCGGGATAAAAAACCGGTTCGGTGGGAACATCCACGCCGTGGGCACGCATAATGGGGCTGAAAGTTCCCAACTGAAGCCAACGTGTATAAAGTTCGCCATCTTGACTGCCGCCTGTAAAACCACCCAGGTCGGAATGCATGTATCCAACGCTACTGTATCCCATGTTGAGCATGACGGGAACCTGAATTTTCATGCCATCCCAACTGCGCGGAATGTCGCCTGACCAGGGAATGGCGCCATGGCGTTGCATTCCGGCGTATCCGGAACGAATCAGGTTAAACAACCGTTTGTGAGGATATTCTTGTTCGTATTTGGTTTTGAGCATTTTAGCCCACTCCCACGAGAAATAGTTGTGTACCTCGGCTGCCGGTTTTCCATGGAGGAATATGTCCGTTGGATGGTTTTCGGGCTCCTTCAAATCGCACCACCAGCCGACGGCTCCCTCGTCGATGCGGTTTTTGTAAAAGTTCCACATCCAGTTTTGTGTTTGTGTATCGGTAAGGGTTAGCAGCGCCGATGGACCTGCCCAGAAGTCGTTGATTACAAAAGGATTATTATCAGCACTGGTTGCCACAAAACCCGCGTTGACAACCGCTTGGTAGTTTACAGAATTTGTGGTTACATAGGGTTCTGTTATCAGAATTGTTTTAACACCCATGTTTCTGAAATCGGACATCATCCCAACGGGATTCGGAAAACGGGAATAATCCCACGTAAGGTTTCCCATGGTGCTGGTGTTTCCAAACCAGTATAAATCAAGCACAAGCGCATCAAGCGGAAAATTCTCGTTCCGCAGTTGGTTAACAATCGTGCGTGCTTTAGTTTCGGATTGATAACCAAACTTCGATTGAATGTAGCCCAAAGCCCACCGGGGTGGCAGTGGCGCTTTCCCGGTCAGGGTTGTGTAGTTTGCAGGTAATTCTTCCTGATTGCGCGAGCCGATAAAATATAGGACATTCCCCGATTGTTGGCCTTGTACCACAGCGTGTTGGCCGTCTGGCCCAGCTTTACTTCGCCGGGGTAAATGTGGTCGAAATAAATTCCATAGTTTTTGGAGGATACCACGAAAGGGATGCCAATGTTCAGATTTTCAGCGCCAAGCCCGTAGCCGTATTGTGGTTGGTTGTACATTTGCAGGTGCCTGCCCCTGAGATTTGGCGATACAGCACGGAAACCGGTTCCATGGAAAGCCTCGTCCGACGACACGGTAAAGGTGGCGTAGGTTGCATTGCCCTTATGGTACAGTCCGTTTCGATCACGCAAAACAGTATCGCCATGATACACCCAAGTGAACCTGAAAGGATTTTTTGGAAATACTCAAAGTTACAGCAGCCGTGCTATTCATAAGTTTTGTCTCATCCTCGGTCAGCGCCGCATTGGCAGTTGATTGCATTTCCACCACTTTCGACGGAAAACCTTCGTTTACAGAATCGGTAAAAATCCCAACCCGAACTATATCATTGGAGAAAGCCTGAACGGAATAATTGTTACTTTAAGTATTGATTATCAAATGATTTCCCGAGAATTGGTGCGAAACATAGTTGTCGTTAACCGAAGTTGAAGCGATGGGATAAACAAGGTCAATTCCTTCGGCGGATCGACCGACAATGGTGCCATCGGCATTGCGGAAAACCATCACCAAATCGGCTACGCTAACGTGGTCGGGAATGCCGTAGTAAGAACGGATATGAAAACGCAACCGGTGTTGATTGTTCCCAATATCCTGCATAAGAACCTCGTCGGTATTTTCGCCCCAGTTGGTTTTTACAAATTTCCAATCCCACCAACCTTCGCTTTCGGTGGTTAACACGCCAGTGTGGATGTAAATAGGCGAAATGCCCGCAAGCGCCGCGTTTCCCTGCCTTGCATCATACAGTAGCGTGATAGTGTCGTTTACGGTTGGGTTTTCGGGGGTTATGGTGATTTGCGAACACAACCATCCGATGTTTGCAGAGAGCAACGTGATAAGGAGGAAAAATCTAACCATTTTTCGTAAAATAAAAGTATAACAGAAAAAGCAACAACGGATTAGGCTACTTCCGATGTTGTCTGAAAGATTATAGTATGTACATCAATGTCGTTTAGTTAAAGGGATACCTGTGATAGAATTTCTCATTCCACCCTTCGACTCTACTTCGGCTCCGCTCAGTACAGGCTTCTCAAGGTGACGGTGGTCATGCTAAGCGGAGTCGAAGCATTTTTACTTAACTAAACACCATTGGTATGTACATTAATATTTAATGCACCGAACTGATAACCAGGGTTTGCGTTGCGCTACCGAGTACAATTTGATAAGACAAAACCAATGATGATTCCGACAATTGTACTATGTTGAAGGCAGCCGTGTCCATGACCAGTTTTGTCTCATTTTCGCCAAAATGCCAGTTCCATGTCTTGGTTTGCGGATCGTCGGGATTGCATTTTGTGGAGCCTTCTTCCTCGAGATAGGTACCTGTGGTTGCAAAAGTCATAGTGTTGTCTTTCAGGCACGCCGGGTGATAAAAGGAAACATCAATTCCATTTTGCGTAATGGACGAGAATTTCCAGGGAGCCATGGTAATCAACTCCGTTTTTGTTTTGGTTTCTTCTTTCTCTTTGCTGCACATAGTCAGTGTAGATGTCACTACGGCAAGGGCAATGAACATAAAAGTTGTTCGAGTTGTTTTCATAGTTTAGAATTTTGGATATTGGTGATTATTAACTATAAAGTTGTGTGCCTTACCATTTCGGCATAAACCGAAATCCAACCACAAGCATATCGTCAATTTGTGGTGTATTTCCTTTCCATTTTTCCATACGCGATGAAATTTCAGCCAATTGCCTGTTCATGGGCAATTTATTGATTTCATGAAATACTTGCATGAGTTGCCTTTTCATGAACTTTTTGTCGCTGTTGTGTTGAAACTGATCAACATATCCATCAGAAAACATATAGAGACTGTCGCCTTCAGAAAGCTGAAATTGTGTCTCGGAAAATTCATTTTCAACCGGATAGTGGCCAATGGGCATCCGGTCGCCCTTAATCTCAACTGGATAATCGCTGTTGTTGGCTTTGCAAATAACAACCGGATGATAAGCACCGGAATAACGTGAATCGCCTGTTTTTCGGTTAATGAGGCAAAGGGCAATGTTCATCCCATCCTTGGGTTCGTTGGCCGTCTGTCCTTTTCGAAGGGCAGCAAGCAGGTTTTGCCGGAGTTTTGTCAATATTGTGTTGGCACACAAACTGCTGTCAATGGTTGTTATTTCGTTAAGCAGGGTAACGCCCAGAATGCTCATAAAGGCTCCGGGAACACCATGTCCGGTACAATCGGCCACGGCTATCAGAACGTAATCATCTATCCCGCGTAGCCAGAAAAAGTCGCCGCTGACAATGTCTCTTGGGCGGTTGTAAACAAACGAATCGGGGAAAAATTCGAACAGCGCTTGTTCAGAAGACAACAAAGCCTTTTGAATATTTTTGGCGTAGTAAAGACTGTCTGTTATGTCCTTGTTTTTTTGCAATAGCTCCACGTTTTTCTGTTCCAGCAATTCGCTTTTTTCCTGTATTTCGCGGGTTCGCTCTTCTACTTTTTTTTCCAATCCGGCATTCAATTCACGCAACTGGGCATTTTGTATTTCGAGTTGTTTTTCCTGAAAAAACCGGCGGATGGCTTCTGTAACAGTCATCGACAAGTCTTTGGTTTCCCAAGGCTTGGCAATATACCGATACAAATTGGCATTGTTAATGGAATTGGTAACCCCTTCCATGGTTGCTTGTCCGGTAAGCAGTATTTTCAACGTCTTTGGCGAAACGGCGTGAATGTTTTTCAACAGCTCGTCGCCTTTGATGAGGGGCATGACGTAATCGGAAATGACCACGGGAATTTCGCTATCTTCGCGCAGTAATTCATCGATCAACTCCATGGCATCGGTGGCGTTGTCGGCAGTTTCGATACGGAATTCCTTTCCAAATTGTTCCTTCAACTCGGTTTTCAGGCTTTCGAGGACTATTTTCTCGTCATCGACGCAAATTATGTATTTTTTACTCATTGATTTTCCTTTAACTTTTCCAGCCCACGATTGATAGTTTCAACCAGTTCAACTTCTGTCCAGGGTTTATGCAGGCACCGCAATAAATTGGCCTGTTTTTCAGCTCTGTCAATGGCCTCTTTATCGGCCTGACCGGTAAGCATAATTTTCACAATTCCGGGATATTTTTGGTGAACCTGAATGAGAAACTCATCGCCTTTGATTTTAGGCATTAGCCAGTCCGAGACAATAATAATAATGGCAGAACCTTGTTCGGCCAGTTCGTCTATAATGTCGAGGGCATCGGTTGCATTCTCGGCAACCTCATAGCCAAACTGGTTTCCGAATTTCTCTTTTAGCTGGGCTTTCAGACTGTTGAGAATGATTTTTTCGTCATCGACGCACAATATTACTTTCTTATCCATGGCTGTTAATTTATGGGTAGAAAAATACTAAAAGTTGTTTTGCCGGGCTCGCTTTCCACTTCAATTTTCCCGTTGTGTTTGTCAATTATCCTTCTGACGATATCAAGACCCAAGCCGCTGCCTTCGCCCGCAGCTTTTGTGGTGAAGAAGGGTTTGAAAATTTTATCGATAATTTCGGGCGGGATTCCGGATCCGCTGTCGGTAATATCAACCCTGACAAAAGCGTTCTGCTGACCGGTTCCAATTGTCAGTCTTCCGCGGTGTTTCATGGCTTGAAGAGCATTGTGAACGATATTTGTCCACACCTGATTCAGCTCGTCGGGGAAACAGAGTATTTCGGGAATTGGGTTAAAATTCCGGACAACTTCAACGCCCTGTTTAATCTGGTTGTAGTAAAGTGTAAGCACGGTTTCGATATTTTCCACAATATTTGCCTTAATCATCTCGCCTGAATGGTCGATATGTGCGAAGTTTTTCAGGGCAAAAACCACTTTCGAAGCACGTTCGGTTGCTGTGTTTATGTTTTGCGTGCTGCGTTGCATGCCGGTGAGTTTGTAGGCCATTTTAAGCGTGGTTTCGCAGTTTGGATCTGAAAAAATGGGCATAAATGGCTCCAAATCAGTATAAATTCCCATATCAACCAATGTATCTGCTATATGGTCAGAGTCCTCAATTCCTTTCTCTTCAAGAACTCCTCTGATTTCACGCTTAATGCTTCTTTCCTCTTTCGAGGTTATGATGTTTTGGGTAAGCAACGCAGTATCAACCAGCTTGAAAAACAAATCGCGTTTCTCGCTTGTAAGGTTCTGGATAAACGGTGGCAGTTCGCGCACCAGTGGATTTAGCGTGTTGGCAATATTTCCCACCGACGATCGAATGGCTCCTAAGGGCGTGTTTATTTCGTGAGCAACACCAGCTATAAGTTGTCCCAGTGCGGCCATTTTTTCTGACTCAACCAGCTTTCCCTGTGCGCGTTTCAAATCTTCCAATGCCTCTGAAAGTTCCACGGTTCGTTGCTTCAACGATGATTCCCGTATCTGAATCTGTTCGAGCATAAAATTATATTCATCGACCAAACTTCCCACCTCGTCGTTGCCCGATTTTTGAACGCGGACAGAATAGTCGGAATCTTTCGAAATGCGTTTTGTTGTTTCGGTAAGGCTTAACAGGGGTTTTGACAGAAAACGCTGCAACCGGAGGGCTACAAAATAGGTGACAGCTAATACACCCAGAACGATAAGAAAAATACTGATGATGTAGTTGGTGATTTTTTCGGTCAGAACTTTTGTGGATACCTTTAAATAAACCGTTCCAATTTCCTTTTCCTCGTAGGTTATGGGCAGAAAAACATGTAAAAAGTTGGCATCGAACGTGGTAAATGGTTTTTCGGCGGGAACCGACATTAGTAATGTGTCGTTGGGGTCTTTAAAATAAGTTGAAAAGAGTTCGCCTGTTTCGGTGTAAACCACGCCGGCCTGCACTGTTGTCACAGCTTTCAGGTTTTTTAATGTCTCATAGGCGCTCTCTCGAGCATCGAATGCCAGTGGTACAATGCAATTTTCAGCAACCAGACTGGCATTCACCATCGAATTGTTGACCATCTCGCGTTTAAAATCGACTATGTCTTTGATTATTACAATGGTAATGGCCGATAACAGTGAGAAGAGAGAAACGGTCAGAATTATTAAAATCAGCTTATACTTAATGGACAGGTTTTTGAAGAAATTCATAGCACGTGTGGTTTAGAAGTTATAGGAAACCCCTGCCATGTACAGATATCCAATGTTGTCGGCAAAGCCAAATTCGCGGTGTTTTCCTAAAACATTACGGGCCGAAATGTAAACATTGTATTTTGAACCAATCAGGTAGTTTATTTTGCAGTTGAGCACAAGGAAAGGATCAATTTTTTGGGTAAAATGGCCGTAATCGCCGGTTATATCGGCATCAAGGTTGCTATAACTCAGCCCGGTGTGGGTTTGTTGGGTGCAGAAATATCCGTTTACATTGAAGTTCCAGACATCGTTCAGGTTATAGTTTAAATCCAGACCACCGAAGAACGTCGGAGTTGATTTGGTGCTATACACCATAGGATTGATTTTCACCCGTTCGTACATGTGGAGGATTGGATCTTCCGGATCAGAACCAACAATTCCAAAGGGAACCAGCGTGTCAAACCGGACATCCACTTCTCCCGACAAGAAAGTATGCTGCAAGGTTCCAAACACTTTAACCCTGAATTTGTCGTACCAGTTAAACGAAATTGTGGGTGTAAATCCCACCTGTGTGGCTTTTGCGTCGTAATTGTCGAATACAAAGTTGGCATTAGCCCGGGCAGCAACAATGGAGTCGGGAATAATATTAGGATACGAACCGGTATAGCTTACATCAACAAACAAATCGCGGTAAATTATTAGTCCTATGGGATTGGTCAGCCTACTGGCAAAGGTCTCAACATCAATGCTTACCATGGATGATATTTTGCTGCGCCAGGCCAGTTCAAGGGAAGAAATGGACAGATACTGGATGTCGGGTTTTGTTCCCCAACTAACATTGGCTAAAATGTTTGTGGGGCTTTGGTTATTGTACGAATCGAACAACAGTGGCCACATTATCCGACTCTCCATATTTACGTAGGTGTCGAGCAGGAACGGAGCCCGATTTGCCTTTGACAGAACGGCTCTGAACATGTTGTTTTTATTAAGGCGGTATGTTACCCCTGCCTCGTAATTGAGCGACAGATTTTTATTGATGCTGAACTTGTCGAACCGCAAACCCGAAATAATTCGCAGTTTATTCGTCGGGCGCCATTCGGCCAGAGTGGAGAACGCGTACATGGACAGAGTGCGGAATGTGTTGCCGTAGGGTTTGTTAAAAGCCCCCAGATAAAAGGGCTGCCCTTCCATTATTGACAAATTGTTGGCGTAGGCCTGCCTGATGTTTATACCTGGTCTGATACTGAACTTTTCGCGCGTGAAATCATATTCCACATTGGCATCAGCAATCTTACAGCGATCGGAATGGAATGGATAAATACCCGTTCGTTCGTCGGAAGAATAGGAAACCTGCGAGTACAGATTTCCTGCCTTCCATTTTGCGTTGACATAATATCCGTTGGCATCGAGCTGGCTTATGGAAGTTGAGAACGCCGTAAAATAAGGCTTCTGATTCAATGTTGCCTGATATCCGGTGGAAATGCCCAGGTTCGATTTTTCCGAAATCTGGTAATCGAAAAAGAGATTAGCCCCTATATGTTCTACGGAAAGGGATTGATCTTTATATCCACCATTAAACTCGTTGAAAGTAACAAACGTTGGGTCGAGTGAATCGCGCCAGATGTTCAGCATCATTCCAATGGAGTCGAAAGGAACGTAATTGCGCTGGCTCCAATCGTAATACAACTTGTCCCATCGCTCACGGTGACGATAGTGCGCTGATGCCGAAACCTTAATTTTGTCATTGTGGTTGTAACCATATTTTCCATGAAGAACGGTGGCGTTCCTATTGCCGTATTGACCGCCCACGGACAGATTGGAACCGTAGTTTGATGCATGTGAAGTGATAATATTTATTACACCAGAAGCCGCATTGGGGCCGTATAGTGCTGATGCCGGACCACGAACAACCTCAATTCGCTCCACATCATTAATATCCACCGGAAGTGCTTCCCAGTATGTTCCGCCGGAATAGTAACTATAAACAATCCGGTTGTCAATCAAAACCAGAATTATGTTGTTGTAGGGTACGGCTATGTAGGAATTTCGCAAAACATCGTCAAACCCGCGAATATGAACATCGTAGTTTCCGGGGGTCATTTCGCGTACAATCAAACCGGGTGCTAACCGTAGGGCTTCGGGGATGCTGGTTGCGCCAGCCAGCAAAATATCTTGTTTTTTGATGATGGTTACTGACAACGGTGCTTCAAAAAGATCTTCGGGTTTCTTCGATGCCGTAACAACCACGTCAACATTTAACAATTCATCGAGCGACATCTCCTTATAGACACTTTCCTGACCGCTAACAAGGCCAAGCGACACAATAAATCCGAGTATACATAGAAGCCCGTTTTTCATAATTTCGTTATTTGTAAACTTTGGCGATTCGTAAAATGTCGGCGGCCAAAATGCGGTCTTCCGCTTTTAGCGATGTCATGTTGACAAACACTTTTGGTTTATCGTTCAATAATCCAAACCCGATAGAAACATCTCCGTTTTCGACGTACTTTGTAAGACCCGTGATGGTCAATATTTTTTTTGATTTCAAAGATGCAATGGCGGTTTGTGCTCCGGGCATAATGTAAGCTAAATCATAATCGTCCAGTACTCCTTCGATTTCTGTCGGTAATTTCGACATTATTTTAAACGTTGCCGGGAATTGCGATACCAGCTCGTTCATAAAATTGCGTGAATCGTTATTGTAAACAATTAGGATTTTCACATCCGACCGGTTTCCAATGGTGTTGTCAAATTTTATGACCTTTTGAAGCAACGCAGCCTGAATGGATATGGGTACCTGCAAGTTTTGACCATACGATGTTGCACAGGCAAAAGTGAATAATAAAAAGCTGATGAAGGCTATAAATCGAATGCGTACACAATCCTGAAAGCACAAATTCAGGTGCAGAATGAAGGAGATGTTAGTATTTGTGCAACTATGTGTCAAGTTTCATAAGGTTGTTGGTTAAAACAATCTTGCTTTGATTTAAATTTC
>JBBISE010000080.1:0-15104 GCA_037441445.1 Salinivirgaceae bacterium | reverse complement strand
TTAAAGTCGGGAAATCTTAAACTTTACACCCAACAACGTGGTGAAACTTTACATAATGTAATTCATGTCGCGAATATCCTTTTTCGAAGGCCAGCCATTGGAAATTTCCATTGTAGGGCGTGTTGACCCCGAGTTTGGTCATGGATGGATTGCATTGCTTCCCGATGGAACTAAAACAATTCTGGAAGACAAATACTATGCTCTATATCAGTTCAAAAAAGATCAAAAAGTTGTTGGGGTTGTTGATAGAATTAACTGTGCAGGAAGGGTCTATTTCGAGCCCGAGCATCCGGTGTACAAACCTGGAAATTGTTACAGTTTTGCAGTCCTTGGTACATCAGAAAAAGATTTTATTGATGGTAGCAAAGAACGATGCGTAACGGTAACTGATTTTTTTGGAAATACTATTGACGTTGTTTTTCATAATACACATACAATAGGCAGAAGTATTTCCTTGCACGTCAAAGCAATACACAAAGGACGGCCTGTCCTCGAATTTCCCAACGACACTGTAAACCAGAATTTCTCGGTTTCCTTTTTAGTTACTTGCAAAATCACCGAAAACAGGAAACAGTATTTCATGCTAGAAGACCAAGGGAAAACCAACTACAAGTTACCCGCACATTGGTACAAGTATCATAAAATTGAGGTTGGAGGGCCTCTTTTATGCCGTGTATGGTATTCAACGGCAAAAGATGGTTATCGTATTGAGCCCATGCACCCGTGTTACAAAGAAGGCGATTTGGTAGATGTAAAACCATTTATAAGACGCGATACGTTGTGGGCACGCGATTGCTTTGGGCAAATTGTTAAAATTCAGGGCAACCTTCAATCCGCCGATTTGCCGCAATCAGTCAAATGCAAGGTGCTTCGCATTCGAAAGGGAAAGCCGGTTTTTCTACTTCAAAATCAATAAACCGGATTGCACTAATTTCAAGTGCGAAAATTGTTATATCTAAAGTATTCGATATGAGTAAAATAGAACCCATGAATTTTTCAATTGTCATAGCGTTTTTGTTGGTTATTCCCCTGCTATCAAATTTAATGTAAAAAGAAGGAAACTCAAAATCAAAAGCCCCAAATAACCCTTGTGGCTGACGCTGAAGGGCTGTTGGTAATCCTTTCCGGTTCTGTCTCTGACCATGACGGTTCGGTAGTTCAAATGTCTGTCAATTGGGGCGATAACCAGATAAATACCTATGGGAGTATCGATTTTTCCACACTGAATGTTCAACATCGGTACAAGGAACCGGGACGTTATACCTTGTCGTTGGTAGCCACGGATAACCTGAGTGACACCGCATTGCAAACAATCACACTTTCAGTTGATTATGCACCAATATCGTTGAATAATGTAAAACCGGGTTTGATTAAAAATTCAGAGAGCGAGTTTTTAATTTTGACACTGAATATGCATACCTATCAGGAACAATTTCAAAATGAGAAGTTTGCCCTGATAGTCGAATTTATTCATGCTTTGGATATTGATTTTGTTGCTCTGCAGGAGTGTGCCCAACACAAAAATGAGCAGGTAGTACTAGGTATTATCAGGGCGGATAATATGGCCATGATTTTGGTAAACCGGTTAATGACAAAACATAACAAAAAGTATAATTTTATTTGGAATTGGGAACAGTACGGATGGAATGGATGGTAAGAGGGAGTTGCTATTGTTTCAAAATATCCGGTTTTGGATTCCGAGGACAGATATGTGTCGGCCAACACAGGTGTTTCGAACATCACATCACGAAAAGTTATATTTGGCTCCTACAATACAATCGGCGGCGTTGTTAACCTTTTTTCAGCCCATACACATTGGCGGACATCGTTATCTGACCAGGAACAAAACAACCAGATACGCAATATAAAATCCATGGTTGCTGAAAAAGAGACAGTTGGAAACTGTCCTGTTTCCATTGTTTGTGGTGACTTCAACGGCAACCCCACCAGCGATTATCCATGGAGCGAAGGATATTTCACCATGGTTGAAAGGGGAAACTACCTTGACACCTTTATGCAAATCTATCCGGATGCAAACAATAGACCTCAACAAAGTGCTTATAACACTGTCGGTGGCGTTTCCCCGGTCGGATTGATTATATTTTCGTCAAAAATAATCAAAGAGTTACAGTTTTAGGATCACAGATTGTCTTCACTGAAACAGTTTTAGGACTTGTTTCAGACCATTATGGTGTTATTACAAAAATTCAGATTGATTTGCCGTATATAAAAGGCGAAATTTATTCCAATATTTTAAACCTTAAACGTAAAACCCCAGCTTCCCATGAATGGGTTGTAATTGAAAAGGTTCCTATTTCCGAAGTATTCGACACATGCGGTCCAATACAAGCGCAATGATCGTACTGGCCAACGCTGATAATGCGTATGGATAAGCCAACATTTTCCGGTAATTTATTGGTATCGACCAAAGAAGGGGCTTCTTCGAAGGATACAAACCGTTCAGTGACAGGAAGGTTCTTCGATATCTCGTGGTTCACAACGCGCTCAATTTCAGTAATCTGTTCCTCCGAAAGCGGGTGGGGGAGTAGGTAGTCGCACTTCGATTTCTTACGTTCTATGTGGGCGTTAAATGACCGCCCGCAACCAAACATTCTGACCATGGTTTGATTCAGGATATGCTCGGCGGTGTGCATGGGGGGATGGTAATTTTTTTCGCTCATCTCCGCCAGATTAATGGAATGCCCTGTTTAGAAAATCATTAAGCGGTTTCAGGTGGGTAAAATGTTCAATCACGAAGTCAATGCTTTTAGGGTTGGTTACCAGCGAAATGTCAAAAGGTTTCGATACAGTGTAGCTTTTAAATTTCAGGTATTCAATGGCCTTGTCATCAGCCGAATAGCCTTGCGGTGGTCGTTTCAGTACTATATTTTCTTCGCGGTCAAAACCCGCAAACCGGCTTTTGAATTCTTTGTTGTTGAAAATAGCTGTTAAATCGTCGTGAAAATCGGCAATTTCGCGCCGCAGGCTTTTCAAGGCCTCCGATTGTGGCATATAAATCCCGCCTGCCAAAAAGCAACCAGCTTCATCAATATGCAAATAATATCCCGCCCGTTCGGACATGTTGCGGTCGCCACTGAAAACAATTCCCAGGTGGGTTTTGTAGGGCGATTTGTCGGGCGAAAAACGGATATCGCGGTTGATACGAAAAACACAGTTTTTGGGCTCAAGGTTTGCTAACGTGAAGTCAACCTGCTTCATGCGTTCCAGAATATTTCCGGCTAGCTGAAGATAATCGTCTTTGGCAACCTCGTAGCGACTTCGATTAATTTGGAACCACTCGCGGTTGTTGTTCAACCGTAGGTCGTGGTAAAATTTCAGGGTTTCGTGGTTAAGCATATTGTAGGGTTAAGTAACGGTTTGTTTTTTCAAGAATAGATGTAATAAACAATTAGCGGCAACAACACCCCAGCTATTACCAGATAAATACCATGTTTTGCCAATCCATATTTTCCTCGCATCATAAACATGCCGGTAATGGCAAACAGAACGAGCGAAACGGCATAAAAGTCGCTTATCCAGGTCCAGGCTTTGCGGAAGGCATTGCGATGTAAGCGGTTGATGGGGTAAAAGAAAAAACGGCGTTCTAAACGTTCAACTTCAAAAATTCGGGTTTCCGTATTAATAACAACTGATCCCGAACCTCCTGAAACGTCAAAGAAAATTTTCAGGATATTATCGGAGGGATAGTAATGTTTCTTATAGTTATCTTTTTCATTAATGGATGCCAGAATAGCCTCTGCATCCGTTTTTTGAGCTTCCACGAGGTTAACGGCTACGGTCAGTGAATCGGAATAGCGGGTTATGGACATGTCGGGATTCCAGTCGCCACGGTGATTGAGTGCAATTCCCGAAATGCCGTAAACAATTGTCAGGGCGACAAAAAAATAACCTAGCTCGCGATGTATCCAGCGAAATAGTTTTCGAATTTCCATATTCTTTGATTTTTGAATGCAATATTAGCAACTTTATAATAAAACAAGGCCCTAAAATCGTAAAAAAAGTAACACTATATTAGGGCAAAATAAATGTTTTTTTTATATTTGTCGGGACTTGAAAAGGTGCAAATATTGTTTGTTCCGCTTTTAACTAATTTATTCAGAGTATTTTAAACCAATAAATTCTATACCAATGAAAATGAAACTGACTGCTTTTTTGGTTGTTGTTGGGTTGTTGCACACAGCACCTATTACAACCGAAGCCTGTACCAACTATTTAGTAACAAAAGGAGCATCGACCGATGGTTCGACCATGGTAACCTATGCTGCTGATTCTCATTCACTTTATGGTGAAACCTACTATTGGCCAGCGGCAAAATACAAGCCGGGAACAATGCTAAAAGTTATTGATTGGGACACGCAGAAATTCCTTGGCGAAATTCCACAGGCTCTGGAAACCTACAACGTTGTTGGAAATATGAATGAATTCCAGGTTGTTATTGGTGAAACCACCTGGGGTGGACGCGATGAACTTGTTGATACCACTGCTATTATCGATTACGGAAGTTTGATTTACATCACCCTTCAACGTGCCAAAACAGCCCGCGAAGCCCTAAAAATTATGACTGACCTTGTGGCTGAACATGGCTACTACAGCTCCGGCGAATCTTTTTCTGTGGCCGACCCCAATGAAGTTTGGATTATTGAAATGATCGGCAAAGGCCCGGGTAATAAAGGTGCCGTGTGGGTTGCCCGCATGATTCCTGACGGATACGTTTCAGGACACGCCAACCACGCCCGGATTACAACGTTTCCTTTCTCGAAAGAAAACAATTGGTTCGATGCAAATCAAACCACGTTCCACGCTGCTGACGTAATTTCATTTGCCCGCGAAAAAGGATACTACAACGGTACCGACGAAGAATTTAGTTTCTCTGATATCTATGGGCCACTCGATTTTGGCGGTGCCCGTTTTTGTGAAATCCGCGTTTGGACATTTTTTAAAGATGTGAACAAAGAGATGTGGCAACATTTCGACTATGTAAAAGGAAATGTTAAGAAAAACGAGCATGGTATTGGAACCAACCGGATGCCTTTGTGGATTAAACCCGAACGTAAAATCAGCCCGCAAGATCTGATGCAGTTTATGCGCGACCATTTGGAAGGGACTGAACTTGACATGGCAAAAGACTTAGGCGCAGGCCCCTTTGAGCTTCCTTACCGCTGGCGTCCGCTGACCTGGAAAGTGGACAGCGTGAGTTATTGCAACGAACGGGCAACAGCCACCCAGCAAACCGGGTTCTCGTTTGTTTCCCAGTCGCGCTCATGGATGCCCAACGAGGTAGGTGGAATCATCTGGTTTGGCGTTGATGACGCAGCAACATCGGTTTACGTGCCATTTTACAGCTCTATTACAAAAATTCCTCAGGCATACCAGCAGGGAAACGGCAGCATGGCCAAATTCTCTGAGACATCGGCATTCTGGATTTTCAACCTAGTAACCAATTGGGCTTATTCGCGCTACAACATCATTGCCCCGGACATTAAAAAAGTAATGATCGAGGTCGATGAGAAATTCAAAAAAGAAGTTGCCGAAACCGATATCAAAGCTTTGGAGTTACATAAAAAAGACCCGAAAAAAGCAGTTGCCTTTTTAACGGATTATTCGGTAAATGCAGGCCAGTGGTTGTTTGAACGTTGGAAACAGCTATTCCATTTCCTTGTTGTAAAATACATTGATGGCAACGTTAAACCCGAAGAAAATGGCGTATTTAAAACCAATCCCTACGGTGTAATAAAAGTAGAATTTCCGGGATATCCTGAGTGGTTTCTGCGACTGATTGTGGAACAAACCAAAGACAAATTGCTGGTTCTCGACCAAAAACACATGCCACAACCAGCATCAACAGTCTCCATCAGTAAAACCAACCTGAACATTATGATTGGCCTCATTGTCGGCTTATCATTGCTGTTGCTGATTATGATTATTCGCAGGAAACGATAAAGTAACAGAATTTCATCCAAAGCAGGCAGTTTAAACTTTAAGCTGCCTGTTTTGTTTCTGCCACTATAAAATAGAGCAACATGAAAAACTTTGACCACCTGGCCACTTCCTGGGACACACAGGAAAAAATTGACCGTGCCAATCAGGCAGCAGCCAAAATAATCCGCGAATTACCTGTTTTAAAAAGCAAAACGGCATTGGAAATAGGCGCTGGTACAGCACTGTTGAGCGAAAGTCTCTATGACTTTTTGGGCGATATTTGGGTCATGGATACTTCTGTGAAAATGATCGAGGTTATTGAACAGAAAATCGAGAAAAAGGGCTATTCAAAAATGCACGCAGTACATGGCGACTTGAAAACCATGAATTTTAATCAGTCGTTTAATCTTATTTACAGCCTCATGGTTTTGCACCATGTGCAGGAATTAGGCGATTTTTTCGAACGCGTTTCCCGTTTGCAACTTGCCGCAGATTTCTTAATCACCTTTGATTTGTTCCCCGAAGATGGTTCATTCCACAATTTTGAGGCCGGAAGCCACCTTGGATTCTCAAAAGATGAACTTGCAATGTATCTTTCCCGGGCTGGGTACAAACAGGTTTCCTATGACAGGGCGTTGTCTATAAGAAAATCAAATGGATTTGAATATGAAGTGTTTATGTCCGTGGCGCAGAAAAAGAATGGATTCTGAGAACACCACTGGAATTAACCTATCTATGGTTTTTTCTCAATATCTTTATAGAACTCCTTAAACTTTACTTTGTTCGATTTCCCCCTGATATTCATCACTTTTCGCAATTCACAGGGACAGCGCATAAAAATTCCCCCCGTGAAAAAACCGGTTTTAATTTCGAACCATTCTAACGGCGCAAGATCAATCCTGTACTGAAAGGCAATATCCCCCAGATAAGTCATCAGCGTTTGTTCCAGTTCCTCCAAAGTACCATGAAATGAACGTACAAAGGATTGAATGTGTTCCGTTTTTTTGAAATTGGTTTTGGATTGTGTGCCATCAAACATACTACCGCTGTTTGGTGTGAATACAACTTGTACCGATGATGTTGGGATAAAAAACAATACATGTTTCATGCCAATGATAGTTCCTTGCGATATCACCATGGTATCCGGTCAACTATGGAAATCGGCTTTTTCTGATAGAACGTAATCCTTATTTTCCTGCAGAAACAAACTTTTGGGTTTAGAATAACACAAATTAATTCTTCTTTTTTTTATTTTTTTGTAAAAACATCAACCACTAATTTATGAAATCAAAAGAATTGCTATTTACTGTAACTGAGGGCAATGATTATTTACAAATAACCATTCCCCGCGGATTTCCAAATCTGCCTACCGGTCGCAGAAAGTATTATGCCAATGCCTTTTATTTTTTCTACCCATTGCCTTAATCTTATTCTACTTTTCCGTTTTCCGGCCCGTCCAATACCAAATGAGTGTTTATTATGAATATGCTATTCCTGTGGTGTTGTATTTAATGTTACCCTTATTGGTAAGAACAATTCCACTTTCTCCTGTCATTCGGTATTTCTCGAAACAAGAAATAAGGCTTGGTAAGAAGGTCTTTAAGCCGGAAGAAGTAAAAAGCGTTACCCTGTGAACGCTGAAAGGACAAAAAAAGAACATCCTACGCAACCCATGCTGGCCGCATGGGCGTTGAACTGAACCCCGAATGGAAGTTCCACGAAGTCCAATTCAGGTTTAAAGGGCGCAAAAGGCCGTATGTCCGGTTATTCGAGGATATTGAAAACCACGGATTGGATGGTTTGGTTGATAAAATTAGGACATATTTGCATGAATCGTCCACGATTGTGTGATTTGACAATTTTGTCTGGGTTGTGTTTGTTCTATTGGTGGTTAGCTTTTGATTGCAGGCAATTAGCAAAGAACAGAATATTCTAGCAGGTATATTCGAATTGTCGTTGATCAAGGTTGATTAGATTTGAATCCCAATCATAGTAATATCGTCAATTTGAGGAAAGTCTCCTTTCCAATCAAAAAACTGGCTCAGCATGATCCGCTGTTGCTTATAGACGTTAAGCTCGGCGGCATTGGAAATCAAGTCTTTAAAACGGGTAAAACCAAAACGTTTTCCTTCGGATCCTCCCATTTGATCAACAAAACCGTCAGTGAATAAATACACCATGTCGTCATTTTGTAACGACTGTTGTTGCGATTTAAAAACAGGTTTTTTATAGTATCCCCCTAGCGCACTTTTCTCGGGTTGAAGTTCAAAAACATCCCCGTTTCGAACCAGAAAAACAGGTAAATTGGCTCCGGCGTACCTCAGCGTCATAGTTTCGAAGTTAATGGTAACCATCGATAAATCCATTCCTTGGTGAGCTTGGAAACGTTCTTCGTTGCTCGAAAATGCGTGCTGTATTTTATCGCCCAACAAATTCAGGATTTTTCCCGGATCGGGATCTTGCATAAGGTTAACAATTTCATTCAGGTAAGTAACCCCCATAATGGATATCAGCCCTGCAGGCACTCCGTGCCCGGTGCAATCGGCAACGACAATGCAGTACTCGTTGTAACGTTGGGCAAACCAGTAAAAATCGCCGGAAACATTCTCGCATGGTTGAAAAATAATGAAACAACTCTCGAATTTCAGTTTCAGTAATTTTTCTTGTGGTAGAAGGGCTTTTTGGATAATGCCGGCGTATTCAATACTGTCTTTTATTTTTTCGTTTTGTGCGGTTATTTGTTCATTTTGCTCGTTAATTTGCAGATTCTTTTCTATCAAGGCATATTCTAGTCGTTCCTTTGATTTTAACCTTTTAACCAGGGTTTTAAGAAGGTTATTAGAAAACGGCAGGCTTTGCTGTAACAGGTTGTTAAAAACATCCGACGGAATTACCAGCACTTCCGTATCAGATAGAGTAACAGCCCTTCCCCTGTGGGGGCGGTTTTCAATTAAAGAGTATTCACCAAAATACCTTCCTGGACCCAGATCCAGTGCTTTTAGTTCATGAATCTGAATACGAACAATCCCTGAAAGAATGATAAAAAAGCCGGTAGAAAGATCGTTGGGTTCAAAAATAACGATCCCTGTTGGATAAGATACGAGCATGGATGCCCGTATTACCTGTTCAAGCTGAAAGCCTTGTGTTCCCTCGAAAATGGGGAATGAAGCAAGCTTACGTTGAAGTTGACGAATTATTTCCGTGTCAAACATGTGCCAAAGTTACCACATTTTTTTGTGGCATACGAATTTTGTATCGTTAAATTTCTGACATTTGCACCGAAACCTTAAAATGCACAATTATGGATTTTTTTAATGCTTATTTTGGGGAGCTAACAGCTCTTCTGACAGCTTTTTTATGGACTTTTACAGCACTTTTTTTTGAAGCCGCCGGACGGAAAATTGGTTCGCTGGCCGTAAATATATTACGTCTGGCCATGGCGTTTGTCCTGTTAAGCTTGTATAACTTTTTTGTTCGTGGTTTCATGTTCCCTGTCGATGCCACAACATTTCAATGGGTTTGGTTGGCTATATCCGGTTTGGTTGGTTTTGTAATTGGCGATTTGTTTCTTTTTCAGGCGTATGTGATTATTGGAGCACGCATTTCCATGCTCATTATGGCCTTAGCCCCACTCTTTTCTGCCCTTACGGGGTGGATAATCCTGGGTGAGTCCCTGACTGAAAAGGCTATTCTGGGCATGGCGCTAACATTTGCAGGTATAGCCATGGTTGTGTTGAACCGTAAAACCGAAACCAATTCGAAAGGCTCGAAGTTTTTTCGCTTGGCGCTTAAACACAGCCCTATTGGGTTGTTGTTTGCTTTGGGGGGTGCTTTGGGGCAGGGCGTTGGACTTGTATTGAGCAAATATGGCATGCAGGGGTTTGACCCTTTTGCAAGCTCACAAATCCGAATTATGGCAGGAATTGTTGGGTTTGCTTTTATTTTCAGTGTCTCGGGTAATTGGGGAAAAGTTAAATCGGCTTTCAAAGAAAGAAAAGCAATGCTTCTCACTTTTGGTGGCTCTATTTTTGGCCCTTTTTTGGGAGTTAGCTTTTCATTGCTGGCTGTAGCCCATACCTCGGCAGGCATTGCGGCAACGCTCATGTCTATTGTCCCTGTTTTGATAATTATTCCCGCGGTCTTTGTTTTCAAGGAAAAAGTGACTTTCAGGGAAGTCATGGGTGCAGTAGTTTCGACCCTTGGCGTAGCCTTGTTCTTTCTCTAATATCGGAAGATTCATTTTTGGCACACCTTTAGCGGACAGTGTGTCCCAATTAACAGTTATAGCGTATGCATTCCGATTTGTATGAAAAGATAGACGACCGTAGTGTTGAAAGAGGTGAGTGTTTACCCATTGTTGAAGAGTTTTACAGTATTCAGGGCGAAGGGTTTCATGCAGGGAAGCCTGCTTATTTTATTCGCGTTGGCGGATGCGATATTGCCTGTCATTTTTGTGACACCAAAATTTCATGGAACCCCAAAATTCATAAACTTGCCTCGGTCGATGAAATTGTTGCCAAAGTTTTGGCTACCCCGGCCCGGAGTGTTGTCGTTACCGGTGGAGAACCAACAATGTATAATCTCGAAAAACTGACCAAAAAAATTCGGGCCAACAACATAGAATCGTTTTTGGAAACCAGTGGTGCCTATCCCATAACAGGTCAATGGGATTGGATTTGTGTTTCTCCGAAAAAACAAAGGTTACCGGTTGTCGAAAACATGGAACGGGCCAATGAACTCAAGGTGGTCATTTCTTCCGAGGATGATTTTCTTTGGGCCGAACAATGGCGCCGAACGGTGCGGGAAAAATGCAAACTTTATCTGCAGCCCGAGTTCTCTCACTTTGAAAACATCATAGCCCTAATGGTTGAATTTGCCAAAAATAATCCTGTCTGGAATATTTCTTTGCAAATTCATAAGTTTATGAAGATACCTTAAACAAGAAGAATTAAGCCGAGGTAGAGAATTTTCAGAATTTTGTTGTAAATTTATCGGGTATTAATCAGGGTAACTTTTGCAAAAATTCTGAAATGAAAATTAAGATTCTTATATTTTTTTCTTTTCTGTTTTTTTATTTGACAATTCAGCTGTTAGGTCAGGGATATGTGTCGAAATCGGGAAAAGCCTCGCGCGCATTCAACCAGGCCAAAGAGCATTTCCAGCTTTACATGGTGACCCAAGCCATTGAAAGTTTAAAGGAAACAATAGACTATGATCCCGAATACATTGATGCGTATTTGTTAATGGCTCAAATCTATTTTGAGATTGATAGCGCTCAATTACAGGTTGAATCATTAAACAAGGCCATTGAGTTGGATCCCGATTACTTTCCGCCGGCTTTTATCAACAGGGCTGAAGGAAATATAACTCTGGGTATGTACGAAAAGGCACTAAATGATGTTAAACATTTTTCAGAGAATTACGGATCCAGATATGAAAAATTCACTCCATTGGTTGACCACATCCAACGTAAATGCGAGTTTGCAGTTTCTGCCATCAAAAATCCGGTAAATATCGAGCTTATTGCTCTGCCAGAATACATAAACACCTTCAGAAACGAATACTGGCCATCATTCACTGTCGATAATCAACACTTTTACTACACGCTTCAGACTGAAATCGGGTTAAACCGTTCACGCGAAGATATTTGGACCTGTGCCCTGAAGAATGCCCAGTTTAACCGTCCCGAACCACTTGGCGAACCTGTCAATAGCCGCGACAATGAAGGTGCATCCTTTGTTAGTCCCGATGGTCGTTACATTCTATTCACGGGTTGCAACCGCGACGATGGTATTGGTAGTTGCGATATTTATTTGACGGTCAGGAAAGACAATGAATGGCTGAAACCCAAAAATTTAGGTCGATTAGTCAACAGCCGGCAATGGGATTCCCGTCCGGTAATCAGTTCCGATGGAACACAACTCTATTTTGCCAGCAACAGACCCGGGGGATTCGGTAAATCAGACTTATATAAATGCAATTTGATGGGTTACGATGTTGACGGCTTCCCAATTTGGGATACTCCGGTTAACCTTGGTAAAACAATCAACACAGAAGGTGATGAAATGGCACCTTTTATTCACCCCGATAATGTAACCCTTTATTTTTCATCTGATTATCATCCAGGTATGGGACGGCTCGACTTGTTCAAATCTGTCTTTATTGACGGGAAATGGTCTGAACCGGTAAACATGGGATACCCCATAAATACCCACGGGTCTGAACTCGGGATTTTCGTTCAGTCAAATGGAACAACAGCATTTATTGATAAGGAAATTGGAAATATTCGCCAGCGCGACATTTTTCGTTTCGAGTTACCGGTTCATTTGCAAGCCGGGAAAGCTACCTATGTGAAAGGAAAGGTAGTTGATAAGGAAACCAACGCGCCTTTAGTTGCTTTGGTTGACTTAACCGATTTTGCTACATCCAACCCAATTGTATCCATTTCATCCAACTCGAACGGTGAATTTTTAATTGCCTTGATCACAGGCAAAAAATATGGATTGACGGTCGATAAAGTGTCGTACCTATTTTATTCCGATCATTTTGTTATTGACAAAAACAGCATTGAATCCTACGATCTTTTTATAGAATTAGAACCAATAAAGGTTGGCAGTAGTACAATCCTCAATAATGTGTTTTTTGAAACTGACAGCTTCATATTATCGCCCGAATCAAAAACAGAGCTTGACAGGGTTGTTCTGTTTTTAAAGCAAAACCCAACGGTAAAAGTGGAAATTGGGGGACATACCGACGATAGGGGTTCGGCAGCCCACAATCAAAAATTGTCCGAGAATCGTTCAAAATCAGTATATTTGTATGTTACAGAAAATGGAATTCCTATGGACAGACTAAAATATGCAGGATACGGAGCTGCATTGCCCATTGCGCCAAATGCCGATGAGCAGGGAAGGGCAAAAAACCGGCGGACGGAGATGGTAATTCTCGAAAATTAAATATATAACAACCAAACACCTAAACATATTGAATAATAGCTTGTTGAATTAAAGTACCCTGTTTAACCAATTTTGTATTGCTATGAAGAAACTTATATCCATATTGCTAATATCTTTGGTAGCGTTTGCTTGTAGGAAAAACGTCCCAGAATCGGCAGAAAAAAAATTCCATTCGGTTGATTCCCTTTTGGCAAAATCAATCGAAGACTGGAATGTCCCGGGAATGGCCGTGGGAATTATTGTAAATGACACCCTGTTTTTAGCAAAAGGATACGGTGTAACCCAAATCGGGAAAAGGACCACGGTTACAGATACAACCCTGTTTGGGATAGCCTCGCTAACAAAAAGTTTTACGGCCTTAGCCGTAGGCATTGGCCAAATGAAAGGTTTTCTGACCATTGAAGACCCCTTGAAAAAACACCTTAAGCAATTTGAAACCTCCAACGATAGTTTAACACGCTCTATTTCATTTGTCGATGCCTTGTCACATCGCACCGGCTTTTCAACTTTTAGTGGAGATTTGTCATGGTATGGTAGCCTTAAATCAAAATCACAGGTGATGGAGGTTGTTAAAAATATTCCTGTCTCTAACGGTTTTCGGTCTGGCTATGGTTACAATAATGTTATGTTTTTGGCTGCGGGCATGGCACTTGAAAAAGCCACAAATCAGAATTACGAGGATTTTGTGAGCAATAGTATTTTATCACCCCTGGATATGCAATTTACAACCTTTAGTTACAGTCAAAGTATGGAAGGTGATAACATTGCAACTCCACACATTATTGTGAATGACATTAACAAACCAATAGAATATGTTGATTGGACAAACATGTCCCCATCGGGAGGGCTGTTTTCCAATGTTCAGGACATGCTGAAGTGGGCACGTTTTCAATGGGACTGCGACACATCTGTTATTGATAATGCGTTCCTGGAATATCAGCATTCACTGGTTACACCGCAAAAACTATCCTGGTTTGATATTTTATTGCCCAATTCAATTAGCAACAAAGGCTATGGGCTGGGTTGGGAAGTGATGGATTTTTATGGCAATAAGGTTATTATGCATAACGGTGGCCTCGATGGCATGATCTCGCAATTGGTGGTTGTTCCAGAAAAGAAAATGGCTTTTGTCATATTTGTCAATAGTAGTTCCCCTTTACCTTTGGTTTTAGGCTACGAGTTGCTATATCAATTTTTAAAGGATGAGAAGTTTTCCTATTACGCCGAATCATTTAAAAAATTCCATGAACCAGGAATGACAGATTCCAATCCTGATACATTATATCATGCCCTTGAAAGTTTTGACTTTGAAAGACTTAAAGGTTTTTACAGTGACAACCTTATGGGCGATGTGGAAATAGCCTATAACACCAAAGAAAACAATATTGAACTAACCTTTTCGCAGGCACAACTCTTCGATGGTGTATTGGGAATTGATAGTAGTCATAACATAATTCTTGAATGGAAAAAGATATCCTCGCTACCTAAAGGGAAAATAATCCCATCAAAAGGAAAAGATGGTTTTGTTACTGGTTTTAGAATAATATGCCCCAATCCTGATTTTCGATTCGAGGAGGTATATTTTAACAGAAAATAAAGGATGAAACAATGCTCGGAAGGATTTTTAACCGAAGTGGGAATCTCTCCCAAGGATTTTCCTTTGGAAAGGCATGCTGGCAAAGGTTTTTATAATATACAATTTCATTCAGAAACTATATTGCTGGTCGCATTTTTTGGTCAGACCGATTTCGACCTCATAAATGATGTGAACGCTTTCCTTACCGAGTATAATTACCAGAGAGGTCTCCGTTTCCCAAATCACCGAACCAATGTAATTATTGACCTTAGCTCCAATCAGCACTTATTGACAAACAAACAATATTGTTTGCTAAAAAAAATAATATTTGCTCAAACCATTGTAGTTAAGGAGGAAAAGAAAAATGGGTTCCGAAAGTTTCTTCCAATGCCAAAACGCACCGGGCTAGTTGTTTCCCAAAACATGGATGAGGCTTTGTTGTTGGTTTTAACTAGATTGCAAGTGCTCCGCTCTATTGAATCAACGGATTTTTATACCCATTTCATATGTTCAAAATTTTTCAGTTTAAGGTCATATGTAACTCACATGCTTAATAATCATGCACTTGTGTGTCATAATTTGGTTGGCATGTTCGTTTCATATGTTTATAATTTTTCGGTCTAAGGCCATAT
>JBBISE010000079.1:0-15179 GCA_037441445.1 Salinivirgaceae bacterium | reverse complement strand
GTTTATTCAAATGCAATACACTAAAAAAAAGGGGCTGCCTTTTTAGACAGCCCCTAAGGTAAGGTAAAAATGGCTATTGACTTGGATGCCAATGGCTAGGCGTCATCGTCATCATCGCCTTCGTCATCAAAGTCAACCGGATCATTGTATCCACTATCGTCGTCGTCATCAGAATCGAATTCGGTATATTTTTCCTCGTAGGCCTCTTTGGCTGTATCTTTCAGGAAGCCTTCATCATCGAAATCGTCGTCGTCTTCAACTATCCGCATGGCTTCCGATTTGGTCATTTTTATGAGGTAGTAATAATCCTCGGTCTCAAAAGGGAGGGCACTTACTAATTTGCCTTCTCTATCGGTGTACATCACCAGGTTTTTACTGTATCCTGTAGAGTACAACAACTTTATCTGCTCCTTCAAATCTTCGGAAAGTTTGTTGTAATCTTTCAATACACGTGGCTTGCTTTTGCTCATATTGTTTGAATTATAGCGTTTTATTTTGTTTCTTACTGGAAAAAATGAACTGTTTATTCCCACGGCCAAATATCCATATTTTTTTGTTAAAAAAGCAAATCTATTTTGAAAAATCTGTAAGTTTTTCTCCCTGCATGTCCAAAAATTTTGAATTCGCAAATTTGTTAACTACATTTGCTTTGTTTTAATAAGTGTTTTCCTTATCATTATCTTTCTGATAATCAAATAATAAATAATCAAACATGAGTACTTTGATACCGGGTCAGAAGGCCCCAGATTTCGAAGCCGTAAATCAGGATGGCAAAACAGTAAAATTGAGCGATTTTTCCGAAAAAAACCTTATCCTCTATTTTTACCCCAAGGATAATACTCCCGGATGTACTGCCGAGGCCTGCAACCTGAACGACAATTATAGTAATCTGACATCATCAGGGTTCGAAGTAGTGGGCGTTAGTCCCGATTCACCGGCATCGCACCAAAAATTTATTGCAAAATACAACCTTTCTTTTACACTCATAGCCGATTCCGACAAAAAAATAATGAATGCCTATGATGCCTGGGGCGAAAAGAAAATGTACGGCAAATCATACGAAGGTGTTTTGCGAAAAACCTATGTTATCGATTCAAAGGGAATAATTGTGGCTATTATTGATAAAGTGGACACCAAGAACCACACAGCACAGATTTTGGAAATTATTAAACAAAAATCATAAATACCATGGCAAAAGAAAAACAAGAGGCGCAAGATGTGAACGATGATAAACTGAAAGCGCTAAAACTTACGCTCGAAAAAATCGAGAAAACCTACGGAAAAGGGACCATCATGAAACTCGACGAAACAACGGTCGAGAAGATCCCTGTAATATCGTCGGGTTCCATAGCCCTGGATGCTGCACTTGGCGTTGGCGGATATCCCTGCGGAAGGATCATCGAAATTTATGGTCCCGAATCATCGGGAAAAACCACCCTTGCCTTGCATGCCATTGCCGAAGCACAAAAGAGTGGTGGGATTGCTGCTTTTATTGATGCCGAACATGCTTTCGACCGTGTTTACGCAAAAAGTCTGGGAATCAACCTGGAACGCCTTTATATGTCGCAACCCGATAATGGTGAACAAGCACTGGAAATTGCCGATGCCCTTATTCGAAGTGGCTCCATAAGCATTATTGTCATTGACTCGGTTGCGGCTCTAACCCCAAAGGCCGAAATTGAAGGCGAAATGGGCGACTCGCGAATGGGTCTGCAAGCCCGACTTATGTCCCAGGCGCTAAGAAAATTAACAGCAAATATCAGCCGAACAAATACAACCTGTATTTTCATCAACCAGTTGCGCGAAAAAATTGGGGTAATGTTTGGCAATCCCGAAACAACCACCGGCGGTAATGCTTTGAAATTTTACGCCTCAGTTCGTGTCGATGTCCGCAGGGTTTCGGCCATAAAAGACGGCGAGGATGCCAAAGGAAGCCGGACCCGCGCTAAAGTGGTTAAAAACAAGGTTGCACCACCATTCCGTAAAGCCGAGTTTGACATAATGTACGGCGAAGGAATCAGCAAAATAGGCGAAATTATTGATCTGGGTGTTGAATTCGAGATTATAAAAAAATCAGGCTCCTGGTTTAGTTACGGCGAAACCAAACTTGGCCAAGGCCGCGATGCTGTTAAACAAATCCTGACCGACAATCCCGAACTACAGGAAGAAATTGAAAAGAAAATTATAGCCGTTTTGGTCACCGCACCCATTGAGGAATAATAAATATAAAACCCGCAGGATTGATGAAAAAAACAAAAATAATCTTGTTTCTGCTCCCGGCAACCTTGTTTTTCTATGCTTGTGGGCCCAACCAGCCCGAGCAAAAAAAGACCGACATGGCTAATGTCAGCCCGGAACTCCGTTTTCGTTCAACGATTGACAGCTTGTCATCCAAAATTCGAAAAGATCCCCCAAACGACCTATTATTCAGCGAAAGGTCAAATGCTTATTTTATTCTGAAAATGCTTGACAGTGCTATAAACGACATTGAAATTGCTCATCGGTTAAGCCCGGAAAAAGCAGTATATTTGTTGCGTCGCGCTGATATGGAACTTATGCGCGGACAAGTGGACATGGCAAAAACAGCCCTGACCAAAATCCTGAACAAAACACCCAATCATTTAGAGGCAAACCTGAAACTGGCAAACCTGTACATGATTGTGGAAGAGTATGACATGGCGCGTAAAATAGTGGATCTTGTGTTGAAGGCTGAACCAAATCTACCGCAGGCCTTGTTTCTGCGCAGCATGGTCAATCAGCTGGAAGGTGAATACCAAAAGGCTATCAATGATTTAATGAAGGCAGTGACCTTCGAACCCAATTATTACGAAGCGCAGAATATGCTGGGCTTGTTGCATTCTTACAACAGGAACGATGTGGCCATCGATTTTTTTACTAACGCCATTAACCTAAGGCCCGACATTGCCGAACCACGGTATAACCTGGGTTATTACTATCAGGAAACCGGTAGGAATGACCAGGCTATAAAACAGTACATGGAAATTTTAAATACCATCGATTCAACAGCCCTTGATCCCCTTTTTAATGTTGGATATATTTTCCAGGAAATAGGACGCAACAATGAGGCAATCCGGTTTTTTGAACAAGCTGCTGCTTATCACCCGGAAGAGGCAAGAGTATTTTACCGTATAGGGCTTAGTTATGAAAAAATGGGTCAAAAACAGGATGCCCTAAAATACTATGAGCATGCACTAAAGCTTGAACCCCTTTTTGACGAAGCTTTTGATGCCCTTGAAAAGCTTTCGAAAGAGCAGTAATGATAACAATAGTACGTTAAACTTTTTTAACTATCTGACAAACAATACATACTTCGACTACGCTCAGTATAACGCAAGTGATTAATATTGAGTCACTTGTCATTTTGAGCGGAGTCGAAAAATAAAAGTTTAACGAACTATTAATTAAAAATATTTTGGGCTCATCAAACCCCGGAATGGTGGTTTGATGAGCCCAAAAACAGAGTCTCTTTCAAAAGAATTACTGGTACATCAACCTATTATCGTCAATTCTCGCTGATTCTTTAAGCATTTTGGCAATTTCTGAACTTACGCGTCCTTGCAAGGTGCGGCGCAGGTTGGTTTTTTCCATTTCAAAAGCTACTTCGTCAGGTGTAACATCATGTTTCTCAATAACGTTAAGAACATAAACACCGTTGTTTCCTTCAATGGGTTGCGAAATTTCGCCTTTTGACAGCTTAAGTGCCATGCCATTTATTTTGGGCTCAATCCCAACTCCGGGAACACTGAATGCAGCGAAGGTCAAACCGTTAATATCTTTGACGGTAGCTTTAAGTTTCCCGGCAAGTTGTTCCAAATCGGTTGTCTCTTTCAACGCCTGTGTAGCTTTTGAAAAAAGTATTTCGGCTTTCTTTTGCTTACGAACGGCAGCTTCTAACGTTGGTTTTAATTCGTCCAATGGGACAAAACCCTCCTCGCGGCGCTTTTTCAAATACCCAACAACATAAGTGTCGCCAATTTCGAAAATTGGAGAGTTGTTGCTGCGGAATGTAACCAGGTTTCCTTCAGTAGCATAAAAGGCTTCGCGGATTAGCGGACGGGCATTCTCCAAACCACGGATATCGCGTGATGTCTGAGAAAGCGCGTTGGCTACTCTTTTTACAATTCCTTTTTCTTCAGCTGCTTTGTTAAAATCGTAAGCAGAAGTAATAGAAGAAGCAAAGGCATTTGCTTTCTGATATACGTTTGTACGGGTTTGTTCACTGGGTGCAATTTGACGTTCCAGAGAAGCCAACTGAATTTTCAATTCTTCTTTTCCACGTTCAGTAATCTGTATTAAATAGGACCCTTCGCCGGTGGTTTCAATAATTGCCTCTCCTTTTTTTGTAGCAGCCAAGGATGCACCATATGGAAGGTTTGCAAGTTGAACCCAAGCCGGTTTTACGCTGGAAACGTCTTCGCTGAAACGGGCAAGATCAGCCATTTTTGCTCCATTCTTAACAAGAGTAAGCAAACTATCGGCCAGTGATTTCTTGGCGTCAACCTCCTCGCGTGTTTTGGGGACAATAACTATCTGGCTCACCTGAACTGAATCGGGTTGATTTTCTTTTTTGACTAATTTGGTAAGTTTATAGGTTTCACCTTCTTTGTATGGCCCATAAAGTTCGCCCTCTTTCATGGAAAACATAATTGAGTCGATGAAACTATTGGGGTATTCTTTACGGCGATAAAATTTTGCGTCGAATGTACCATCAGAATTAGCATTGACATAACTTGGGTTTTCTTTAACCGAAGCAAACTCAACGCGTAGGTCTTCCAGTTCACTTACAATAACTTCGACATCCGCCTCAGTAGCTGTAATTGGGAATACAACATATTCTAGGTCAACGGACAACTCTTGCTTGTGCTGGTTTTTGTTTTTCTGGTAATAATCGTTCAATTCCTTAGTTGTAACCGCAACGGTTGTATCATTAATATCGGCATAAGGAAGAAAAAGAGCCTTCATATCGACCTTGGTGGTTTTTTCAATTGCAGCCTTTTTTGCATAGAGGTCTGTTACATAAATACCTTTGCTAATAGCCGAGAAATATTTCTCGTTCTGACGTTGTTGAACCAAATATTCTTCGAATGACATCCAAGCCTGGCGCGAGCGTCCTGTGTTGTCGGCATCGAGGTTTTGTAAAAACTGGACCACCCTTTGAGGGTCAAAGGATCCTGTTTCGGGGTTTTGGAAAAGAGGAATGTTCCTCACTTCCGGGTGAACATTATTTCCCTGAACCATATCCAGAAGTTCTTCGGGAGTAACTTTTATGCCCAGGGTTTCTAATTCCCCGTCCATGATTACTTTATTAACTAACTGATCCCAAACCTGATCCTGTATCTGGAAGTAGGTTTTTTCGTCTAACGAAGCCTGACCTGTTTGCCGCTTCATGTTTTCTACGGCATCGTCAACGCGCTGCTGATAATCGAAGTATAGAATCTTTTCGCCGTTTATTTTTGCTATTTCGGGTTGCTCCCTGCTCGAATTTTTACTTGAAAAAAGGTCTCCAAGGATAAAGGAAAGCAAAGCTATACCCACAACGGCAATCAATAACCCCGCCCGATTACGTATCTTTTCTAATGCTGCCATGTTAATGAATTAAAAATGTTTTACAAGTAATTTAAGGCCACGAAAATAGTAAAAATGATTGATTCCTGCAAAGAGAGAACATTTTTATTAAAAACGGGGCCGTTTTTTGTGTGCAAAGGAATGACGCTATCGAGGTATAATGGTCATTTCAACTGTTGTAATCTGTGTATTGGTGGCTTTTACAATTTTAAACTTATATTTTCCGATAGTGATTATCTGGTTTACTTTCGGGATATTCCGGTGATAATGAAGAATAAAGCCTGCAAGAGTTTCGTATTGTTCGTCTTCTTCGAATCCAAAACCATATTTTTCATTTAAATGATCAATTTCTAATCGTCCCGAAAAAAGAAATCGGTTGTCGTCAATTTTCTGTTCTTCGTATTGATTTGTATCGTGTTCATCTTCAATCTCGCCTATAATCTCCTCCAGAATATCTTCTAAAGTCACAATTCCACTGGTGCCGCCAAACTCATCAACAACCAAAGCGATGCTTTTACGCTGCTTGATAAGTTTTTTCAGCAGTTTATTGGCAGGCATGGTTTCGGGCACAATGGGCATTTGATGTATGATTGCTTTTATGGAAGCCGGCATCGTAAACATGTCGCTTGTATGAATATAGCCAATAATGTTATCAATGTGTTCTTCATAGACTAAAATTCTGGAAAAACCAGTTTCAGTGAACTTGGAAATTAACACTTTAATAGGTTCGGTGACATCAACAGCAACAACTTCATTTCGCGGCACAATACATTCACGAATGGTAATGTCGTGAAAATCAAGAACGTTTCTAAACATTCTTACATTATGCACTGAAGCTTTGGGGCTATTGCTAATGGATTGATGCTGCACAATTAAATCGCTTAAGTCATATCGATCAAAAACGGAGTCCTTGGATTTTTTTATGGCGGATTTACCGGAAATAATCCTCAGGAAAATATTGGAAACATAGGTAGAAAAGCGGGCTATGGGATAAAATAGAATATAAAAGAACATACCCGGGGTGGCAAATGCTTTTAAAATGCGATTTGGGTTTATCCTGAATAAAATCTTAGGAGCAAATTCGCCTGTTATTAATATAATCAAGGTCGAAATAATAGTCTGCGAAACTAACACCATCCAATCATTCGAGGTTATATAACGAAGGAAAGGCTCAAGCATAAGGGCAGTAAAAATTCCATAAACCACCAAGGCGAAATTGTTGCCTATAAGCATGGTGGCAATAAACTGCGATGGATTTTTCAGAAAAATCCCTAAAATTGTGGACAGGTAGCGGCTTTTCTTTCTTTCGAGTTCAATTTTCAATTTGCTAGCAGAAATAAACGCTATTTCCATTCCAGAAAAGAAAGCTGAAAAAAGGATTGCAACCAGAGTAATTATGATATAGGTCTGTAACACAAAAACGGATATTTTGGTTGCTAAGATAAGAAGTTAGATGTTAACAGGCAAGCAGAAGTGACGAAAGTATCCCTATTGGGGTAGGAAAGCTACCTAAAACGGATCTCCCAAAGAATTTTCGGCCGGAACAAATTCCTGTTGATTAACATTAAAAACACCTGTGGGTTTCAGAATTTTCCAATCTGTAAAGTCCTGTTTTGCTTTGAAACCTTTTCCCACAATAATGGCATCTTTGTCGGTAACCTTAATAAACCGGTCGCTTTTTATTTCTTCTTTGCGTTCATCCCATTCAATAAATTCGGTGTTGAAGAGGGTTCCCTCGATATTTTTTGCTTCAACGTTTCCCATGGCCTCCCACCGGTTTTCCTTTTCATAATAGACAGCTTTGTTTGCTGATAAATAAGAGGTTACATTCATTCTATCGTCAAAAAATTCAACAATAATTCCATCGGGGAACTCCGTTTTTGGATCGTCCTGAAACTTGAAAACATTGACGGTTGTTGCAATTACTTTCAATTTGACGGCACCGTATTGGCTGTGAAACAGTTCGACTTTTGTTGCAGAAACAGAGGGTTGTTCGGTAATATTGGGAATAGCCCGGATGTCTTCAATCTTCCCATCACATCCCAAAAATAAAGACAGGATAGCTGCGCAAAAGGCAACTATCCTGATATTATTGTATATGAACGGTTTAATAACCATTATTTTCTTATTCGCACTTTTGTGCTCTCGTTTATCCAACCTGGTACACGAAAATCCTGTCCTTCGGTGAGGTCGTTAAAAAAGGCCTCTTCCTGTGTTGGAAAATAAGCAGCATAGGTCGAAATTAGTTTGTCGGCTTCTTCAGCTACGCTTGAATCAACCCTTTTTGCTTGAAGAAATTTATCGACGGCAGCCCAGTATGCGGTATTTTGTTCGAATGGTTTGTCGCTGATATTTTTATTGTGTATTGCGTACAGGCGACCAATGACAATCAGGGAACGTCCGTCGTTGGGATTAATCCTAAGGGCGTTGTTGGCAATTGTTCTTGTATCAACAGGGTTTTTCTCGGAAGCGAGATAAATTAAGGCCAACTCGGAATAATATTTTGCTTTGTTCTGTTCAGACGTATCCATGTTAATGGCCTGCTCGTAGTACGGTATTGTTTTGGCAAAATCTTTCCGTGCCAAGAAGTATTTTCCAAGGTTGTAGGCCGAGTTGGCAGAAGGTTCTACGCTGTGCAATTTTTCAGCTGCCCTGGCAAAAAGTTCAGAATCTTCGCATTTTACAGTCCTAAGCAAATTTAATACACCGTTAATGGTTTCGATATCATCGGGATTCCCGTCAAACTTCTTAGTTAATACCGGAACCAATGTAGCACAATCTGCTGCGCCGCTATTTGAAAATATGAGCTGAACGTTATCAATAATTTGCTTAAAGGCTTCACGCTCTTTTTCGTCCTTGGCATGCTTTAACTTGTGATCCATAATATCAATGGATGTAGCAAAATTATTGACCATTTGATCGCGTTCAATTTCGTTCTTGAGATAACGGGACAGAGAAAGTTGCATGAAGGTATTAATGGCAAAATCAGGAATATTGTTGCCATCAAGTTTAATGCCTTCCATAATAAAATCGTACGCTTCGGCAGAACGCGATTCATCTAAATCGCGCAATTCCACGGCTTTCCTTGCCAGCACCTCTCCACGCTTTCCAAAATACTTACTTCTTTGATCGTAAATCATCATAATAGTGTCAACATAAGCTCGGCGGGCGGCTAAATCCTTGGTTTCATTCATCAGTATTTTGTAGATAACAACCCCGTGAATATACATATTTTGACTTACACGCGGAGCTTCATTAAAAAGAACCCTCCATGCGGGAAGGGCATCTTTGTAAGCATTTTGTTTCACATATTGCTGATACAGGGAGAGGTTTTGAATTGCCCGGATACTGTCCTGACCTTTTCCAAATTTGGAACCATCTTCAACTCCTTTTTGAGCCATTAATCCCAAATTGAAAAGGATGAAGGAAGCGCTTAGTACAGTAAAAATTCTTCTACGAATCATGGTTTTACTATTTATATTAATTTAACAATGAGTTAACTAGTCATACTTTGGCTTGTAGAACCAAATTTCACTAAAACGGATTTTCAGGTTTAACCGTGCGTAGTAATCCTTAATTTGTCCATTCCTGTTCGTCCCCATTTGCCCGACCTGTAAATCAAGATCCAAGTTGTAAATTCCGCGACGTACAGGCAGTCCAACACCGGTTGCTATTCCAAAATTTGAAATATCGGTATTTGAAATGGATAAATTGGTGCTCTCAAAAAATGCACCAAAACGATAAGTGGAACGTTTTGAATAACTTACTGCTGAATTCCATTGTGGAACGAAAGAATAGCCCAGGGCAATTCTATGCGAGTTTTTAGTATTGGCAAACCCTGTTGAAGACCAGTTTGCAAAGGTGTATTCAATCCCTGCATTGTATTTATTCAGTTGGTTTCTACCAGCACCAACTGACAGGGTAAATGGTTTTTCTATCTGTATCGATTTGTCGGTGTAAAAATCAATTGTGTCAATGAACGTATTGTCTTCTGATGACCAAAGGTTTTGTCCACGGGTGGTTCCTTTAATGAAATTTTCGGTTCCGTTGATATTGGAGTTGGGCGTAAAAGAGAGACCAAATTCATAGCGCTTCGTTTCGGATTGCTGCAGTCTGTAATGAGCCCCAAAAGAAAAACCAAAATCGCTGATTTGTTGCTTTATCCCTTCTTGCGTATTGTAGCTCCCTGCCAAACTGGAAAACATCAAGGTGTTTGTTTCTTCAAGTTTTCCGAACATATAGGTGGCGGTTATCCCTGCCGAAAAATTCTCCATAATGTCAAAACTGTTGGCAACAAACAGGGTATTAATTCCACCGGAACCAATGTAGTATTTATCAACATCGCCCAAGCCTGTAATATTTTGCCGGTCAAGAATTTTGTAGCCACGGGACGAAACGGGAACCAACCCGATAGCCGACGACCAGCGTTTTGAGGCCCTGAATCCGAAGGCAAAGTAGTTGAGGTTGTTGTTAAAGGATTTTTTTGTTGATCCCGGAATGGACATTTGAGAAAATTCGGACTTAATTCCAAATTCCATGACAAACGAGAGCGTATCCATGGAACTAATGGCAGCCGGATTTGACATATTCAATCCATTTCGCTTAAATAGGGTAACCGAAGCCCCTCCCATTCCACTGTTGACAATGTTTCCGGGATGTTCCATCAGGCCTATTCCCAGTTTAGAATAGGGGCTCTTGGTTTGTATCTGAGCTGAGACATCGATCCACAAGAGAGAAACAATGATTGATGATAAAAGAATTTGCTTATACATTGTACGATAATATCCTGTTTAAACCTATAAGAACTAAATTTGGCTCCACAAAGATGGACTTTTTTATTTTACTGGCAAAAAATTGAGAATCACCTCCGGTTAAAATTATGTTAATATCTCCCAAAAGAGACCCAATTGTTTGTATTGTTCCTTCCATTTCGTAAAGCAAACCATTAAAAACACCGTTTTCTATGGCTTCCGCAGTTGACTTCCCATAGCGCTGTTCATATTGCGGGATACTCAAAAGAGGAAGTTTTGCCGTGTGCTCATGTAACGACCGGTACCTTAACGATAATCCGGGGGAGATATTGCCACCAAGGAACAGACTTTTTGAGACAATGTCAAAAGTGACAGCTGTACCAGCGTCAATAATCAGAATATTACTTTCGGGGAAGAGCCAATCGGCTCCAACGGCAGCGGCTAAACGGTCAAGACCTAAAGTTTGGGGCGTTTTGTAGTCAATTCCGATTGGAATTTTTGAACTTGAGGTATGGTAGTGGAATGAGATCCGGTTTTGAGAAAGAAATCTATCAAGCCGGGTATCTGATTGACCGCTGCCCGAGATAATGGCTTGCCGTACCTCTGGTTTAAACACATCCTCCCATTGGATGTCCTGACAAGGAAATAACTTTTTGTCGGTTAATTTGTTATTATGAAAATAACCAACCTTAACATTTGAGTTTCCTATATCAATGGCAACGATCATTCAAAAGTATTTTGGAGGCACAAAGTTAGAGTTAAACCTAAGGAAATCCAATACGAAAAGTCATAATTCTTCGGAAATCACGGTCAATAATTAAAGAAAAAAACAGAAAACTTTCGCTAAGGCACTTGTTTTTCTTAGAAAAACATTATCTTTGGGTTTCAATTATTATTGACAGCCCATATACTTTAAAGTTAAGCACTGCTGTATTAATATGGAAGCATTAATTATAGAAGCCACCCCAAAAACGCCACGGGTTGTGTTTGATCCTTTGGAGAATTATTTCGAAATTTCCGGTCGTTCGTTGCCAGAAAATGTGGTAAAAACATACGATCCCGTTATTAAATGGATTGAAAAAAACTTAGGCGATTTAAAAAACCGTTCTATCGAGTTCATTTTTAAAATGGATTACCTGAACTCGGCATCGGCAAAAATGATTTCGCTAATTCTGACAAAGTTGGAAGAGTTTTACAAATCGGGTGTTCAGGTTGAAGTTCATTGGTATTACAACACTGACGATGATGATATCCAGTCCGAAGGTGAAATTTATGCCATGTTAAAGAAAGTACCCATTAAACTTATAGGGGTAGAAGAGCAGCGAGACTAAAAAACTGATAAGATATTGACAGGCCCTGTGAAAAAAATTCATAGGGCTTTTTTTACACAGCTTTTTACATTCCGTCACATGATCTCAACCAGTTCCATATCGAATCTATTTAACAAGTTCCTGAACCACCCAAAAATTTTGACAGCGCTTTCTGTGCTCGAACCAAAAAAAGAGTTGTCGTTGGCCGGCCTGTGCGAATCGTCGTTCAGTTTAACTGTTTTCGCCCTCTTCTTGAAGAGAAATGCCGACATGATTGTTATTGCGAACGACCGCGAAGAGGCAGCCTATCTCTACAACGAAGCACAATCAGTTTTGGGCGATGATTGTAGCGACTTGCTGGTGTCGGGTTTTAAACGAGCCGCCATTTATGGACAACCCGATAGCGAATCGTCGCTATTGCGGAGCGAAAGCATACGACAACTTATTGAAGAAAACAGAAAACCCCGTTTTATTGTCACCTATCCTGAATCGCTCATTGAGACAACGATTTCAGACAAAGATATAAGTGCGAATACCATTGCTTTGTATAAAGGAGAACACCTTTCGCTGGATTTTTTAAGCGACTTACTCCTAACCTATAATTTCACCTGTGTTGACTTTGTTTATGAACCCGGCCAGTTTGCTGTCAGGGGATCCATAATCGATATTTTCTCGTTTTCGAACGTTAAACCCTATCGGGTTGATTTTTTTGGCGATATGGTTGACACAATCCGCACTTTCAACATTGAAACCCAGATATCGGATCAGCATATTGATTTTATAAGGATTATACCCGATTTGGGAAACACAAAATCGGATGGTAAACGGGTACCCGTAACGCAATTTTTCAGAAAAGACACGGTTGTTGTATTCGACGATTTTAGGTTTACTGCCGTAAAAATCAACCAATTGTATGAAACAGCCCTGGAAAAATCAGCTGACTTCGAATTTGATATTACACAAATTGCAGCTAACCCTGATATACTGCTCGGTGAATTGAGGCAATTTGCAGTGATTAACCGCCTCAGGACGAAGGAAAAAGAAGGTGCTATAGATTTTAACACCGATGTGCAACCCAATTTTTCGAAAAACTTCGAGTTGTTACACCAAACTATGGTTGAAAACGCGGAGAATGGATATGAAACGTTGGTTGTTTCGGAACAACAAAAACAGATTGACCGCTTAGAGAATATTCTGCACCAGATTGATGCAGGAATAGTTTTTACAACAATTCAGGGAACCCTTCACAAAGGATTTATCGAGCACGACCTGAAATTGTGTGTGTTTACCGATCACCAGATTTTTGACCGCTATCAAAAGTATAGGGTAAAACTAGGTTTCACCCGACGAGAATCACTAACCATAGAAGAACTAACGGGACTTCGGCCAGGCGACTATGTTGTTCACATTGATCATGGTGTTGGCCATTTTGGCGGATTAGAAAAAATTGTGGTAAACGGGAAAATTCAGGAAGTGGTTAAATTAGTTTATCGGGACAGCGACACATTATACGTGAATATTCATGCACTGCACAAGATAAGCAAATACAGGGGTAAAGATGCCACCCCGCCGAAAATCCATAAGCTGGGATCGGCAACCTGGCAGAACACAAAAAACAGTGCTAAAAGCAAAATAAAAGACATTGCCCGCGAATTAATAAGTTTGTATGCCGAACGGTTGCAGCAGTCAGGACATTCTTTCCCAGCCGATTCATACTTAAACGAGCAATTGGAAGCCAGCTTTATTTACGAGGACACTCCCGATCAGGAATCGGCAACAAAAGCGGTAAAAAATGACATGGAAAGCAGTGCGCCCATGGATCGCCTTATTTGTGGCGATGTTGGTTTTGGAAAAACCGAGGTGGCAATACGTGCAGCATTCAAAGCCGTATGCGACAACAAACAGGTTGCAGTCCTTGTTCCCACAACTATTCTGGCATTTCAACACATGAAAACCTTTAGTGACCGATTGAAAGATTTTCCCGTGCGGGTCGAGTATCTCTCGCGGATGCGGACAGCCGGAGAGCAAACCCGAATTCTGAAAGATATGAAAGAAGGCATGGTTGACATTTTAATTGGAACGCACCGTATTGTGTCGAAGGATATTCAATTTAAGGATTTAGGCCTCCTGATTATTGACGAGGAGCAGAAATTTGGTGTCCGCACCAAAGAAAAACTCAGGGCAATGAAGGTAAATGTGGATACACTGACCATGACGGCAACACCAATCCCCCGCACTTTGCAATTCTCCTTGATGGGAGCGCGAGACTTGTCCATAATCCGCACACCTCCTCCAAACCGATTACCAATAACAACCGAAATTCACACGTTCGATCCAAAACTAATTGCGGAAGCCATTCAATTTGAGGTGGAACGGGGCGGACAGGTGTTTTTTATCCACAACCGCGTGCAAAATATTGCTGACATAGAAGCCATTATCAGGCAGGCGTGCCCGAAAATAAGGACAGTACATGCGCATGGACAAATGGATGGAAAAAAACTGGAGAAAATAATGCTCGACTTTATTGACGAGAAATATGATGTTCTTGTGGCCACAACAATTATAGAATCGGGTCTTGACATTCCCAATGCCAACACCATAATCATTAACGACGCGCATAATTTCGGGCTGTCCGATTTGCACCAGTTGCGCGGAAGGGTTGGGCGCTCGAACAAAAAAGCGTTTTGCTATCTGTTGACTCCCCCACTTCAATTTTTACCATCGGAATCGAGGAGAAGGTTGCAAGCCATTGAAACATTTACCGAGCTGGGAAGTGGTTTCAATATTGCTCTTCAGGATTTAGACATCCGTGGGGCAGGAAACCTTTTGGGAGGCGAACAAAGTGGTTTTATTTCGGAACTTGGATACGAAACCTACCAACAAGTTTTGCAAGAGGCTGTTTTTGAACTCAGGGAAAACGAATTTAAAAACCTACTGGGCGGAAAAGCCCTTGAGTCGCAGGCTGAAGCTTTGATGGAATTTCGCGATTGCCTTATTGATACCGATTTGGAAATTCTATTCCCGGACAACTACATTAGTAGTATAACCGAAAGGGTAAAATTATACAAGCAATTAGACAACATGACGTCAGATGAGGATCTGGAGAATTTCCGTCTGATGCTGACAGACCGATTTGGAAAAATTCCATCGCAGACCCACGAATTGATTAACGTGGTAAAGTTGCGCCGAAGCGCTGTAGTGCTTGGAATGGAAAAAATTACCCTGAAACAGCAAAAAATGCTTTGTTATTTTACCAGCAATGCCGAATCGGATTTCTATGACAGCGCAGTATTTCAAAATATTTTAACAACATTACAGAAGCAACCCAGGCTAGCCCGGCTTCAGGAACATGGAGGCAAGCTCAGGCTTGTGTTCGAGCAAGTTTCAAGCATTGAAAAGGCTTTTGATGTACTTTCCCCTTTTTTGTCCGTTGACTAAAAATTAACTTGCAAAAGGAATGAGATTATTGTATCATTGATCCCAAAATCCGCATTAGGAAAAAAGTTAAATTTGGAGATTAATTTCTAATGCG
>JBBISE010000078.1:0-15200 GCA_037441445.1 Salinivirgaceae bacterium | reverse complement strand
ATTAAACGTTGTCAGATGTATTTTTCGATTTTCTTTTCCTCCGGTAATGTTTACCATTTCAACCGCATACGTGAAAATTCTCCGGCTGTTGTAGATTGTTGCCTTGGGTTGGGCATTTACCATAACTGTCAAATTGAGTAGGAGAGGGATGAGGGTAATGGTTTTAAGAGGTGGTTTCTCATTTTTTGTCAAATACAACATGTTGTATCCAGCAATTTGCCACTATTCGCTCCTCAACGACACAATTGGGTCTTGCCCTGCTGCACGCTTTGCCGGCAGATAGCCAAAGGCAATTCCAATGGCAACACTAATGGCGAAGGAAATCAGAACTGAACTCAGTGTTACCACCGTTTTAATTTCGGCCAACTGCGTAACCAACGACGCGCCAATAAACCCCAGAACAACACCGGCAAAACCTCCGGTGAGGCTTATGAGCGATGCTTCGGAAATGAATTGAAAAACAATGTCACGCTTCCGGGCTCCGACGGCCATTCGGATACCAATCTCCTTTACGCGCTCCATAACGCTGGCCAACATAATATTCATAATACCAATCCCGCCTACCAACAGGGAAATTCCGGCAATGGCGCCAAGAACAAGGTTAAATATATCGCGTGTGCGTTGCTGTTGTTTTAAAAGTAGTTCTGGAATAATAATCTCATAATCAACAACCTGGTTGTGTCGGCGGTAAAGCAACCTGTCCAGAAGGCTCCGGACATTGTCAAGATATTTACTGTCGTTTACGCTGACAATTATTTTATCGAGTTGGTGAATGTTTTTTTGTTCAGTGGCATCGGGCACAGGATTTTCATCGTCATCGCCACCACCTTCTGTCGCTTCCTTGATTCGTGCCTGCGTTACATTTCCTCGATTTACAACACGCAACAGCATTGTTTCTGCCGGTATATAAACAATTGAGCTCGAAGTTTCGATACCCATATTGCCCAATTCGGATTTTGTGGCCACTTCTTTATAAACCCCAATTACGGTAAACCACTCATTTCGGCTTTTTATGGTTTTGCCAATGGGGCAAACGCCACGGAACAATTTGCGGCTTAACCCTTCGCTAATTACACAAACAGATAGGTTTTTAGTTTGATGGTTTTGACTGAAAAAGGTTCCTTGTACCGCCTCCATTCCAAAAAGATCGAAGTACACATGATCGGTTCCCGTCAGCTTCACCGGAAACTGCTTTCCCTGTGCAATGACATAGGTTTCAACAATAATCTGCGGGCACACATGGGCAAGGTTGGGAATTACCTCATTTATACTTTTCACATCGGAAAGGGTGAGTCCAGGGGAATTTTTCGATATGGTTTTCGACGATTTGGTTACCTGATTCGGAGTGTTGTCTTTGGGAACAACAATGATGTTGTTAACACCTACCATTTTCATTTGATCCAGGATTTCCTGACGCGCACCGTTTCCAATGGCCAACATGGCAACCACAGCAGCCACGCCAAATACAATTCCCAGCGCGGTTAAGAACGATTTTAGTTTGTGGGCCAGAATCGATTCCACGGCAATTCCCAAATCGAGCCAGAACAGTTCAATTTCCTTTCGGGGTATTCCCAGGATTTTTCGGTCGCTCTGATAGTTGTCTGACATAAGTCTCAAGGTTATTCGGGACGATTAAGCAGTACCACATCGCCATTGTCAATACCTTCGGTTACGATAACAAAATTATCGTTCGACTCTCCGGTTTTAATTGGCGTCTCCCTGTATCCCCCGGTTTTTTGCCTATATACAACTAATTGATCCTGAATAGAAAAAACGGCGTCGATGGGGACAAATAAAACGCTATCGAAGGAATTCACATAAATCTGGTTCGAGGTTGTCATGGCGGGTTTCAAAATTGAATCGGATTGGACAAGCCTAATTTGTACTTCAAAAACCTTGGCGTCGCTGTTGGGCTTTTGTTCGCCTACGTTGGCAATTTTTACCACTTCCCCCATCAATTTCTTTTCGGGAAAAGCATCAACACCCACAAGGGCTTTTTGCCCAAGTTTTATTTTACTTATATCCACCTCGTTGATATAAGCCCGCGAAATTAATTGCGACATATCGGGAAGTGTGGCTACGCCTGGATCCCAAGGATTAATTTCCGAACCTACCTGTCTTTTCCGGCCACTCCATTCCTTTTTGTAAATAACCATTCCCTTTTTGGGGGCTAAAACGGTAAACTGGTTTGCAATATCCAACAAATCCTGTGTTGCCTGCTGTACTTTTGAAAGTTGGTTTTCAACCTCTTTCATTTTTGTTACGGCTTGCTCGGTTTTAATTTTATAATTCTCGACCGCTTGGTTGTATGCCCTTTCCGCTTTTATCAGGTTTATTTCGGCCTGACGAATAGAGGCTGGAGGTTCGAATTTCGATTGTTCGAGTTTTATTTTGGCCTCCTCGTACGAAAATTTCAGGTTGACCAAATCTTCGCGCGAACCGCGTAAGGAAAGAGTCGTGTCCAATTCGTTCGATTTTATTTGGTTCTGCACTTTCTGTATTTCCATTTCGTTGTCTTTCAGCAGACGGGTAAGTTCTGCACGGTCAAGCGATGCAACGAAGTCGCCCGAATCGACAAATGTACCCTCGGGTACCAAATTTGCGATTTTTACACTGTAAATCCTGACGCGCCGCAAACCCTCGGGACCCATTATTTCTTCCGATTTTTCGGCTTGAAGTTCACCTGTGGTCGAAACAATAATGTCGAACTTTCCCGATTTGACAGTATATTCAAGTTGGGATCCATCAACAGCAGTTTCGCCACCAAAAATAAAATATGCTGTTGTTAGAACAAGGATTGGAATTCCAAAGAAAAGAATCTTCTTAATCATTTTTTCAAGGTATTAATCGTAAAACGTCCAACTAACCCCAAACTTGGTGTTGAAAGGTCTTGTGGGGTAGTTAAAGGCGTCAAAATAGGTCGTTCCCTGTGTACCAGCAGTAATATGTTCGAACCTGACAAAGAGCACCATCCGTTTAATGTGTGCGCTGGCAAAGATGTCAACAAACGGATAGTTGCCCAATTTCATGGTACGTTGCATAAAGAAATGGTTCAGTGCAGGGTCAAAATCGGGTAAATAATATTTCGAGTTGTACCAGCAATCTACGCCAATCTGTAAATGGGCTCGTCCTCCCGTATTCTTGAAGTGTAAAGGTGTTTGAAACAAAAGAGTTGCTGAAGTGGCCAACTGGGGAATGTCAATTATCGTATCGGATGCCTGCTGATAGAGAACTTTTGCACGGATGGAGAAAAAACGACCTAATTGCTGTGTTTTTTCAATACCAGCACCATAAACGTCAATATATTCAGTGGCAAGGTTCCAGTTTCGCAGCGTATCAAGCCAAAGTTGGTTTTTTAAGGAGTTCATTTGTAGAACAAATGAAAGTTGCTGCTTTTTCAGTTCCCACCGTAGGCTTGTATTTATTCCTTCCTGCATAGGCCAGGTATTCAACCACTTATAGTGGTTAGAATAATAGTTGCGGTAAAAAAAGTCGGGCATCGATTTATACCGTTTGTACTGGAAGGAAAGAAGGGCTGTATCAGAAAACATCCTGTGACGAAAACGAACATCCGTAAAGGCTTCGTATTCACCCTTTCTATACCCTATGTATGGGTTTTGGGAATATTCGGCAACGAAGGTCAGGTTGTCATTCAAAGCCTTGGCATTGAAACGGTAATGTACGTAATAGGTTTTTATAATGGTGTCATTCTGATATTCAAACAATGTGTCGCTGTAGTGATTATTGTACATTTCGCGTACATTTTTTATCATGGCAGAAAAGCGGGCGTTTTTTTTCTCGCCAAGGGCCAAGAATACGCCCGCGGTGTTTGTCAGGCGGCGCACCGAAAGTGTATCGGCAGTTTTATTCTTGTTAAACCGGTTAAGGTAGTAATTTGTCGTTTCGTCTGTTATTTCGTTCGTGTATTCGGTTTTAACGGGGTCGTAGTATTTTCTTTGCGTTTTCGAATACAGTGCTTCGTGCGCTAAACCCACTTCGAAAAAAGCCATTCTTTCATCACCCCGGACAATGGCCACCTCGTGATTTATCTGACCATCGAATAGGCGGATATCATTGCCCGCGTTGGTTAGCTTAACGTTAAGCTCTCTAGGTTCAACATTCAGGGAATCAGTTATGTAGCGTGAATCGAGAATGCCGCCATTGTTTTCCGTTTTTATTCTGTTGAAATTCAGTGTAGTAAAATTCCTGTATCGGTAATTCTGAACGTCAATCCAGAATGAACCGTACCGGTTTCTCGATTTCTGGTAAACCACAATTCCTTCGGAAGAAAAAATATCGTACTTTAAACCAAAGTTGATGTTTCGGTTAATGTTCTGTGTATGAATAAAATGAAAAGTTTGCCATTTGCGCTTCCCACTAATATAATAAAGTCTTGTGTAGGGCGATTTGGTGTTAAAAATAACAACATCTTCGTGGGTGCTGAGGTAGGTTCGGTAAGGTTGAATTGACCAGTGTAACTGACGGTTTCCAACCCTAAGGCTATAGTCGGTGTAGAGAAGAGGCTGTCCAAGGTTCCCAAGTCCAACATTGTATAAGTTATAATTTTTTATCGGATCGTGATATACAACATTTATTTGGTTGGTGTCGGCGGAAATTTCATACTGTAAACGGCCTGGCAGGTATTTCCAGGCGAAAATTGATGTGTCCGGAATAACCGAATCGCGATTAATCCTGGCGCGGACAATCTTACTGGTCGCAACGTCGCGTTTTGCAGTGTCGGGTCTTTCCTGTCCATGGGTTGTCAAGACCAGAAAAGTGAGTAATGAACACAGAATAACTTGCTTTGGCATTTTAGGGGTTTTGAGATGCAAACATAAGGAAAATGAAGTAAAATGAAGTAAAATTTGTTTATTAGCCTGCCCAATTTTCCCTATCAAGGGTTCGATATTGGATTGCTTCTGCAACATGTTGTACTTGCATTTGCTCAGATCCCTCCAAATCGGCTATGGTGCGGGCTACTTTTTGAATTCGATCATAAGCCCTTGCTGACAAGCCCAGCCTTTCGACAGCATTGCGCAGCAAAAGCTGTCCGGCTTCGTTGATTTGGACGTATTTTCGCAATTGTTTGGAATTCATTTGCGAGTTTGAATAAATCTTGTCGTTCTTAAAACGTTCCGATTGTACCTGTCGTGCTTTGATGACCCGTTGGCGAATGGATGAACTTGGTTCTGATGGTTTTACTACTGCCAGGTCGCGGAAAGGAACTGGAACAATTTCAATGTGCAGGTCAATCCGATCGAGCAAAGGGCCGGAAATACGGTTTAAATATTTTTGTACCATTCCTGGAGCACAAACGCATTGCTTTTCAGGATGATTGTGATATCCACAGGGACAAGGGTTCATGCTGGCAACCAACATGCAACTCGAGGGATACTCGACCGAAAACTTAGCACGGCTTATGGTAATTTTCCTGTCCTCAATAGGTTGGCGCATTACTTCCAAAACGGCTCGTTTAAACTCGGGAAGCTCGTCTAAAAACAAAACCCCGTTGTGTGCCAACGAGATTTCTCCCGGTTGAGGAAAAGTTCCTCCTCCAACCAGAGCCACGTCCGAAATTGTATGATGCGGACTTCTGAATGGCCGTCGGGTCATTAGTGATGTCTCGCGGCTTATTTTCCCGGCAACGGAATGTATTTTTGTCGTTTCAAGGGCCTCCTGGAGTGTCAGCGGAGGAAGGATTCCGGCTATTCGTTTGGCCATCATGGTTTTACCGGCTCCTGGAGGGCCAATCATAATCAGATTGTGGCCTCCGGCAGCCGCAACTTCCAGTGCACGTTTTACGTTTTCCTGTCCTTTGACATCGGCAAAATCCAAATCGTATTGTTGCGCAGCGTTTTCAAATTCAAGGTTGATATCAATCAGGGTGGGTTCAATATCAATTTTGTTGTTTAAAAAATCAATTACCTGACCTATATTTTCCATTCCATATACTATAAGGTCACCCACTACCGCTGCTTCCCGCGCGTTTTGGGCTGGAATGATAATCCCTTCAAAACCTTCTTCCTGTGCATTTATGGACATGGGCAGGATTCCCTTGATTGGCTGTAAACTGCCATCGAGTGAAAGTTCGCCCATAATCATATATTTCGATAGTTTTTCGGCGCTCATCTGTTCGTTAGCAGCTAAAATACCCATGGCAAGGGTCAAATCGTAGGCCGAACCCTCCTTTCTGATATCAGCGGGCGCCATATTTATTACAACTTTCTTTCCCGGCATACGATGATGATAGGCCATCAGCGCACTTTCAATGCGGTGCTGCGATTCCTTTACAGCACTGTCGGGCAACCCAACAAGGAAGAAACCAAAACCATTGACAACATTAACCTCAACAGTAATTTTTGTAGCACTTATGCCGTAAACGGATGATCCATAGGTTTTTACCAACATACATTTAGAATTACTTGTCAAAAAATACTACACCTGCAAAGCTAACAAATTTTACTATCAATCGATTACGATTTCAACGCGGCGATTTTTTTTTCTCCCCTCGTCGTCTGAATTTGAGTGTAACGGTTTTGTATCTCCAAAACCCTTTACAGTAAGACGGTTTCTGTCCAAACCATACGAAATCAACTCATTGGCGACTGTTTGAGCTCGCTTGAGGCTTAACTCATAGTTATATTCAACGTTTCCAACTTTATCAGTGTGCCCGAAAACGGAAATCTTACCTTTCTCGCCGATAAGACTGGATGTTAAATCTTTTAGTATCAGCCTATCGCTTTCTGAAAGCGTGCACGAATCAAACGCGAAATTAAAATACAATCGGTAAACTATTAGTTGACTATCCTTTACAATCTCAACATTTTCATGCTTTGTTGTCCATGGTGTATTTTCTTTTTTGCTTTCAGGAACATAATTGACAGCCTGGAATGAATTGGCTGCCAGAAAGACGCCAGAATCATAGACGTCATCGCCAACATCGGCAATGGCTATTTTCATTTCATACAACTCAAACGGGTCCACTTTTGTGCCGGCACGAAGCCTTAAGGTAAAGCCATCAAAAGTGAAATATTTTGCCAAATACAATTTTTCATCGTTCTCGTCCAAAGCGTGCATTTCCTGATGTGTAAAGCGCGAGTTGGAAACGAAGAACCCGGTGTTTCTCAGGTGGTTTATCTGATCGACTGTAACAGGAATGCCCGTTGGAGTTATGGCAATGTTTGTCCATTCTGAACTGCCCTTCTTTCGCACAAGAAAAGCAAACAGATCATTAACGCCCTTGTCCACAAATTCGGGATATTCTTCTGATCCAAAAATATATTCGAAAGCGATGGTGTCGGTTTGAGGAACAAAATCAATCAAAAGCAAAGCAGTATCGAAAGTCCTGCCTCGTGCTATGCGCGATAAATCCGGATCTCCACCGATACCCATGCTTGCCCCGGTGTTTCCTGAACGGTTGGGCGTGGCAATGGCAATAGCTATGCCTGTTGAAAGGACAATTCCATTTTCAACCCCAAAAGCAGGAATGGCGCTTTGGAAGAATCCTACGGCATCGCGGTTGCCGAAGTACTGCAACCTTTTCAAATCAATTCCGCCATCCTTTTTTATAAATGCTCCGGGGATTGAAATTTCAGGGTTTCGGAATAATTGGACGTTCAATTGAGAAAAACAGGACAGAAAAGGAAACCCGGAAAGGCTAATTACCCAAAATCCTGCCCTAAATAGTTGACCAAACATAGGTTTTTGTTTATTGTCTGTTTTATCAAACCCGGCAACCAAAAATTACTGTTGATGATCACCGCTTGTACGGAGTTTATTTATTCTATCGGCACGCAGAACTTTAATAAAGTAATATTCAAAAAAATCATTCGGTCCCGCTGCAGGGGATTGTATTAACCTGAGCTCTGGTGAAGCAAGATAACAGGTTGGTGACGCTTTTATGTTGTAATTTTTTATTAAACTCGCATCGTTAGTACCATCAAGTAATAGCCACTCGTATTTCTTATCGCGGAAAACCTTTGCAATGACGGGCATAGTCCCACTACCAATAGCTATGGTAACAACCCTGAGGTTGTCATTATACTTTTTGTGTAGAAAATTAAGCGTTTTTAATTCAGCATCAGCCGTATAACTATTGATGTTGATAAAATTCAGATATACATATTTTCCTTGTAAATCCTGCGATTTAAACAAGTTTCCCTCTTCGTTGCTTAGTTCAAAGGCAGGAATTTTTGTTCCAACCGCTAACACCGACAATTTTTGACGGATATTGTCTATAATTTTTTTATGAATATCAATCTTTGAAAGCAATTTAACAGAGTCGAGTGTTTGCAAACTGCTTGAAAGAGGCAGTTGCTCGTTGATTAGGGCATCATATATGCCTTTCAATAAAACCAACTCGCGAAGCGAAGTGTCACGCAAAACGGGATTGTTACCCAATGTTTCCATGGCATATCGGTAACTTTTTGCTTTTGAAATGTCCGCAATAATCCGTTTTCCCTCTTTTGTGTCCGAGTAATAGGGCAAGTAGTCTTTAAATAATTGATTGAATAGCAAAGAATAAGCAGGGTTATTGTAAAGTATTGGACGGTTCATCATGTGGTTTTTTACGGTTTTTTGATGATTCGTCATGAGTGTTAAAGCATAAAGATATGCCAAGCTATAGTTCTTGTAATCAATAAAATATTGGTGATTTATATCGCTGAAAAGAGAGTCGATGAAAGGCGCCAGGGTATCTACTTTGGTGTAAAAACGATATTTGGTTATGGTAGAAAAATATTGAACAACAAAAGCATTGTAAATAGCATCGAAATTGGCAATAGCATCGTTTAATTCAGGAATTATAGGGTTCTTTATTTTAAAGTAGAAGCTAACAGGCTCAAAGTAGGGGTTAAGACTGTCGGCAACCGATTTGTCTTCGTATGGCGGAAGCTGCAAATCGTAATCCCTTCCGGGTTCAGCATACAGTATGCCAGCATACTTTCCGAAAGTAATGGACAAATGGGTGATTTCCTTTATTTCGAGTTCAACTCGAAAACAACCCGTACTGTCCGCTATTCCTTTGAAATGTGAAACGGAGGTTTCTGTAATTATGTCATCAACAGACAATACCTCGATGGTTTTGCCTGCAAAACCACCATTGCAACCCCGCAACACAGTTTTGGTTTGCTGACTAAATAACGGTTCAACCAATATCAAAGAAAAAAGAATTGCAAGACAAAATAATCTGACGTGTTGAAACGAAATTAAAAAATAAGAACGGTATTCATTAAAAGATTTCACAGATTTACACGGATTTTGAGTTCAACTCTTTCTTAACGGGCATTTTTCAAATTTAATATAACGGACGTTTTATTTGATGGTAAAATTCCGTTCGATGTCGGGAATAATTGCTTTTGGAACGAAAAGTGAAATGTCGCCTCCATTACGGTAAATATCCCTTATTATTGTCGAGTTTACAGGGGTTAACTCCGGGGTTGATAAAAGAAAAACCGTGTCGAGCTCGGGGAACATATATTTGTTCATTTGGGCTATATTGCGCTCAAACTCAAAGTCTGCACTGGTTCTGAGTCCCCTCAGAATAAACCGGGCGTTTACCTCTTTACAGAATTGGACTGTTAATCCCTGGTATGATGCCACCTCGACCTTCGGAAGGCCTTCGAAGGTTTTCCTTATCATTTCTGTGCGATCTTCAATGGAGAAAAATCCGGTTTTTCCCGAGTTATATCCTATTGCCACAATAACTTTGTCGAACAAATTGAGCGATCGTAATACAACCGATTCGTGCCCAAGTGTTATGGGATCAAATGATCCGGGAAATACCGCTACTTTCTTCATATATCCTTGCAACCTTAGTTCAAACAGCAAATGTCACTATTTTTTGTGGTATAAAAAAGATCAACAGCCATTTTTGACCAATGGATCGGTTTTATTTTTGGGATACAATCCCTATTTTTGCAAATAATTTCTTAATTAAACGTTCTATTCAATCATTCGGAAACATAAACCACGCTATAGATGAAAAAAACAATTCTAATTACCGGTGGAGCCGGTTTTATTGGGTCGCATGTTGTGCGCCGCTTTGTTACCAAATACCCTGATTACCAGATTGTCATCCTTGACAAACTAACCTATGCCGGAAATCTGGAAAACTTGAAGGATGTCGAGAAATCGGGTAATTATATATTCGAGAAAGGCGATATTTGCGACAGCGAATTCATAACCCAGCTTTTTGCAAAATATCACTTCGATGGGGTAATCCATCTGGCAGCCGAATCGCATGTTGATCGTTCTATTTCCAATCCTATGTCGTTTATTATGACCAATATAGTTGGAACGGTAGTTCTTTTAAACGCTGCACGTGAAGAGTGGCGGCAAAACATGCAGGGAAAACTATTTTATCATATTTCCACCGACGAGGTATATGGAACATTAGGCGAAACTGGCAAATTTGTTGAAACAACACCGTATGACCCACATAGTCCCTATTCAGCTTCAAAGGCCTCATCCGACCATTTGGTCAGGGCATATCACGATACTTACGGGATGCCGGTTGTCATAAGCAACTGTTCTAATAATTACGGACCAAACCAATTTCCGGAAAAACTTATACCGCTGGCAATCAATAATATAAAGCAAAATCGACCTGTGCCGGTTTACGGCAAAGGAGAGAATGTCCGAGACTGGCTTTATGTCGAAGATCACGCCTCAGCCATTGATTTAATATTCCATAAAGGCCAGAACGGAGACACCTACAACATTGGTGGCGAGAACGAGTGGAAAAACATTGACCTGATTTATTTGTTATGTTCTGTTATGGACAAAAAACTGGGTCGACCTGAAGGCACAAGTGAAAAATTGATAACATTTGTGAGAGACCGCGCGGGGCATGATTTGCGTTATGCCATCGATTCATCGAAAATTACCCGCGAGTTGGGTTGGCGTCCATCGGTTGATTTTGCTAAGGGATTGGAGAAGACCGTGGAATGGTATCTGGCAAATGAAAAGTGGCTTAGTGCCATCATCAGCGGCGAATACCAGGAATATTATAAAACACAGTATCAACACCGATAAACACACTATGTGGTTCCGGAATAAAAATAGAAAAACTTGTTTTTCCGACTTCAGCATGTTGGGAGTGGATATTCACTCGCACCTGATTCCAGCCATTGACGACGGTTCGGCAAACATAGACGACAGTCTTGCCATGTTGAACAAATTCGTTGAATTGGGTTACAGGAAAGTAATAACCACACCCCACGTGATGAGCGACTATTTCCGAAACGACACCCCCGGCATCCATGCCGGATTAAATGCACTAAAAAGGGCTTCCAAAGAGGCCGGAATAAGCATTGATATTGAATCTGCTGCCGAGTATTACATTGATTTTGACTTTGTCTCGAAAATTGAAAAGAAAATTCCGCTGCTCACCTTCGGAAAAAACTATTTATTGGTTGAGATTTCGTTCCTTAATCCACCCGAAAGGCTTGCAAACGTGCTGTTTGAACTACAGACCGAGCGCTACAAACCCGTTTTGGCACATCCCGAACGATATGGGTTTTGGTTCGACAATTTTGGTATCTACGAGGAGTTGTTCAGCCGGGGAATCTTGTTTCAGTTAAACCTTAATAGCCTTACGGGTGTTTATGGTGCTGATGTTCAAAAGATGGCCAATCAACTTATAGACAAAGGAATGTATAGTTTTGCCGGATCAGATTGCCACCGGATACAAAACCTGGAATTGATGTATAAAGTGTTGAACAACAAACATTTTGACAAATTGGTTGGCTCCGGAAAATTGTTGAACACCTCGTTATAGTTATTCGGACTTATTTCCTTTTACAAGCCTGGTGTGGCCTGAGTAAAATAAAAAATCGTACACGGTGTCCAACATTTTGTTTTTTTAACTAAATTAGAGCGCTCAATTGAAAGTTGAACAAAGAGAAATGTAAAGTACAACTTAGCAATTACCACTATGAACGAAGAACTCGATTTATATCTCGACGATGCTAAAGAACGCATGAATGCTGCTATTGACCATCTGGGTAAAGTGTTGGCAAAAATTAGGGCTGGACGTGCGAATCCCGCAGTTTTGGACGGTGTTCTGGTCGATTATTACGGAACCCCCACACCCCTTAACCGCGTGTCAACCATAAACACACCCGACGCCAGAACCATTAGAGTGCAGCCTTTTGAAAGGAACATGGTTCCTGTCATTGACAAGGCCATTCTGACAGCCAATCTGGGATTCAACCCTTCAAACAATGGCGAGGTAATTATCATTAACGTCCCGCCTTTAACCGAGGAGCGTCGTCGCGATCTTGTGAAACAAGTGAAAAACGAAGGTGAGATTGCTAAAGTCAGCATTCGTAATACCCGCCGCGACACCAACGAGGAGATTAAAAAACTCCAGAAAAATGGTCTTGCAGAAGACCTAGCCAAAGATGCCGAAGACGAAGTTCAGGAGTTGACACACAAGTATTCGGTTAAAGTGGATGAAATGTTGGCACAAAAGGAAAAAGATATCATGACTTTATAGAAAATACACATAACATTATTCTAAGAAAACAAACCCAATCATGACAACATGTCTGGTTGGGTTTTGTGTTTCTAAAAACGCACTACACCATAAACATATTGGACAGAAAAGCGTTTAAATGGCAGTTTCAATGATATAAATTCGGACAAACTTATCCAAAATTCAAAACAAAAATTTTTATTAGTTATCTTTGCATAAAATTTGAGTAAATGGGGCAAAGCCATAAGACTTAATAGCTAAACACCTAATACCTAAATTCCTTAAAAATGTCAACTGACAACGATCAATTAATCAACAACGTAACTCAATCAGACTATAAATATGGTTTCTTTACCGATGTTGAAACCGAAACTATCCCCAAGGGGCTCACGGAGGACACGGTCAGGAAAATATCGAAGTTAAAAAACGAACCGGACTGGTTACTTGATTTTCGTTTAGACGCTTATAGCAAGTTCCTAGCCATGAAATCGCCCCAGTGGGCGCATCTGAAAATTCCCGAAATTGATTTTCAGGACATTATTTACTACGCTGCCCCTAAGCAACAGCCTAAGTATGAATCACTCGACGAAGTCGATCCGGCTTTGTTGGAAACGTTCAACAAACTGGGAATTCCTTTGGAGGAACAAAAAATATTTGCCGGAGTGGCTGTCGATGCTGTTATGGACAGCGTCTCGGTAAAAACTACCTTCAAGGCCATCCTGGCCGAGAAAGGAATTATTTTTTGTTCGTTCAGTGAGGCTGTCCAACACCACCCCGATTTGGTTAAAAAATATCTGGGAACGGTTGTACCATCGCACGATAACTATTTTGCAGCCCTCAACTCGGCTGTTTTCAGCGATGGTTCTTTTGTCTATATACCCAAAGGGGTGCGCTGCCCTATGGAATTGAGCACCTATTTCCGTATCAATGCAGCCAACACTGGCCAATTCGAACGCACGCTTATTGTCGCCGATGATGATGCTTACGTGAGTTATCTCGAAGGTTGCACAGCACCTATGCGCGACGAAAACCAATTGCATGCTGCCATTGTTGAAATTATTGCCGAAGAACGTGCTTCCGTAAAATATTCGACCGTCCAGAACTGGTATCCCGGCGACAAGAACGGAATTGGCGGGATTTATAATTTCGTGACAAAGCGTGGAATTTGCCGTGGTGAATCATCCAAAATATCGTGGACACAAGTGGAGACAGGGTCTGCCATCACCTGGAAATACCCAAGTTGTATTCTTATGGGTAACAACAGTGTGGGAGAATTCTATTCAGTTGCTGTCACTAACAACCACCAACAGGCCGACACGGGGACAAAAATGATACATCTTGGCAAAAACACCAAAAGCACTATAGTGTCGAAAGGAATATCGGCCGGAAAAAGCCAAAACAGCTACCGGGGGTTGGTGAAAGTGGTGAAACGTGCCGAGAATGCACGAAATTTCAGCCAGTGCGACTCCCTTTTGCTTGGCGACCAGTGTGGTGCCCATACTTTCCCCTACATTGATATTCAAAACGATTCGTCGATAGTGGAACACGAAGCTACAACATCAAAAATTGGAGAGGACCAACTTTTCTATTGCAACCAACGTGGAATTGACACAGAAACGGCCGTTGGCCTGATTGTGAACGGCTATGCCCGCGAGGTTTTGAACCAATTGCCCATGGAGTTTGCCGTTGAGGCGCAAAAGTTGTTGCAGATTAGTTTGGAGGGGAGTGTGGGGTAAAGATCGGGAGACTCGGAGGCAATACAGATAACGCACTAAAAAACAAAATCGAAAATAATTTCAAACATCCACATAAACACACAACAACATGCTCCAGATAAAAAACCTACACGCTAATATAGATGGTAAAGAAATCCTGAAAGGAATAAATCTTACTGTTAATGCGGGCGAAGTTCATGCTATTATGGGCCCCAATGGATCGGGGAAAAGTACCCTTTCAGCGGTATTGGCGGGAAATGAGCGCTTCGAAGTGACAGAAGGAGAAGTAACTTACATGGGAAAAGACCTGTTGGACATGGCTCCCGAGGAACGCAGCCGCGATGGCATTTTTCTAAGTTTTCAATATCCGGTAGAAATACCTGGCGTTAGCATGGTTAACTTCATGAAAACTGCTGTAAATGAACACCGAAAACACAAAGGGCTTAATCCCATTGCAGCATCGGACTTTCTGAAGTTGATGCGCGAAAAGAAGGAGCTTGTCGGCATTGACAGCCAACTGACCAACCGTTCCGTGAACGAGGGTTTTTCGGGTGGAGAAAAAAAGAAAAACGAGATATTCCAGATGGCCATGCTCGAGCCCAAGCTCTCTATCCTTGACGAAACCGATTCTGGCCTGGACATTGACGCTCTCCGGGTTGTTGCTAACGGAGTAAATAAATTGAAATCGAAAGACAACGCATCCATTGTCATAACCCACTATCAGCGATTGCTAGACTACATAGTACCTGATTTTGTACATGTTCTCTATCAAGGTAAAATTATAAAAACCGGCGGTAAGGAACTCGCGCTCGAACTCGAAGAAAAAGGATACGACTGGTTAAAATAAACCCGGATTGAAACGCACAAGCCGACAAACGATTTTTCGTAGCAGAAGCGGCATGATTAAGGTCGGCATGAAGTTACATGTGACCTTAAACTGAAAAATTTTGAAAACATGAAACGCCCATGCCGACAACCGATTTTTCGACACACAGGGGCATGATTAA
>JBBISE010000077.1:0-15203 GCA_037441445.1 Salinivirgaceae bacterium | reverse complement strand
AGTGTTGGATTTTGATGGATTAAAAAAGATTGTTCAGAAAATTGCAAAATAAAAGAGGGTGTCTAAAAAGTCCAAAAAGCACGTCATTGCAAGAAGGAACGACGATGTAAACTTCTGATTATCAAGTAAAATAGATTACTATGTTGCATTCGCGATGACAAACCGGGAACTTTTTAGACAGCCCCTTTTTTAGTTCTATTTCTGACTACGAAATCCATTTTTGTACTTCCTCAATCGAGGGGTTTTGCAATCCTAGCTTGAATTTTTTGTTGGCACCACACAAAATCTGGTGAAACTTATTGGGGCTGGATGCTTGCATCGACTCAACGGTAGGAAACCCACTTTTCTGAATAACGGCTACCCATTCGGCAGGAATGCCTTTGGCTGTAAACATCTCCGGCGAATCGATATCGGCTTTTTTCTCGGGGCGCATCTGTGGGAAAAACAACACATCCTGAATCGAGGGTTGGTTGGTCATGAGCATCGTCAAACGGTCAATACCAATACCCATTCCGGCGGTTGGAGGCATTCCGTATTCGAGTGCGCGAACAAAATCATGGTCGATAAACATGGCCTCGTCGTCGCCTTTTTCGCTCAGTTTCAACTGTTCCTGGAAACGTTCCAGCTGATCAATGGGGTCATTCAATTCAGTGTATGCATTACACAACTCTTTGCCATTGACCATCAATTCGAACCGCTCGGTCAGTTCGGGGTTTTTACGGTGTTTTTTGCACAATGGCGACATCTCAATGGGGTAGTCAATAATAAACGTAGGCTGAATCATGTGGTGCTCGCAATTTTCGCCAAAAATTTCGTCAATCATTTTCCCTTTACCAAACGACTCATCCACCTCAATGTCAAGGTCTTTACAAACTTTTCGAAGTTGTTTCTCGTCCATGCCCGCAATATCAATTCCGGTATATTCTTTAATGGCATCAATCATGGTTAACCTACGATACGGTGCCTTAAAATCTATCTCGCGTTCACCCACTGTTACTTTGGTTGTACCGTGAAGGGCTATAGCCACTCTCTCGAGCATCTGTTCGGTAAATTCCATCATCCAGTTGTAGTCTTTGTAGGCTACATAAATTTCCATAACCGTAAATTCGGGGTTATGGGTTCTATCCATACCTTCGTTTCGGAAATCTTTGGCAAATTCATAAACGCCGTCAAATCCACCAACAATCAGTCGTTTTAGATACAATTCGTTGGCAATTCTCAAATACAATGGCATGTTCAATGCATTGTGATGGGTTATAAAAGGCCGTGCTGCTGCTCCTCCAGGGATTGACTGCAAAATGGGTGTTTCAACCTCCAAATATCCGTTTTCGTTGAACATTTGGCGCATTGTGTTTACAATTTTTGCACGCTTTATAAACACATCCTTAATCTGTGGATTTACAACCAAATCTACATAGCGTTGGCGGTAGCGCTGTTCGGGGTCGGTAAAGGCATCGTAGGTTACTCCATCTTTTTCTTTAACAATGGGAAGAACACGCAATGATTTTGAAAGAATGGTGAATTCCTTAATAAAAACGCTTTTCTCTCCAACTTGTGTCACAAAGGCGTAACCTTTAATACCAATGAAATCGCCAATATCCAAGTGCTTTTTAAAAACTTCGTTATAGAGGGTTTTATCATCGCCGGGACAAATTTCGTCGCGGTTGAAGTACAATTGTACTCGTCCTTTTTCGTCCATTAGTTCAAGGAACGACGCTTTGCCCATAATGCGGCGGCCCATGACCCTTCCTGCCATGCTAACATCCTGGTAGTTATTTCGTTCAGGATCAAACATTTCCCGAATATCTTCGGTTGTTGTGTTTACCGCGTATCCTTCCTGTGGGTAGGGTTCTATTCCCATTTTACGCAGTTCTATCAAAGATTCTCTTCTAAAAATCTCCTGTTCGCTTAGGTCTAATTGTGACATATTGTATTTTTGGTTTTATTATCTGAATTTAAAACGCAAAGATATTTAAAAATCCTGAATCTTGCTGTGAGCAATAGGTAGCGAAAAAAAGGGAGAGTCTGTCCTCCTCTCCTTTATAATCTATGATTTTTTTATCTTGTCAATCATTCTCATCAACCATGGTTTTGGAGGTGGTGTGTCATCGTAATATCCACCGTAGTTATAACCATAGCCGTAACTATACCCATAACCATATCCGTAGCTGTAGCCATAGTTTCCATATCCATAATAGCCACGGTGTTTTACATCGTTCAAGGTTATTAGTATGTTTTTCAAACCGCGATTCTCATATAAATCATTGATTATGTTATAAACCTGACGGGTTGTATATTTTAGGCGAATAACAAAAATTGTGGCATCACAAAAGGTGGAAATGTAAACAGCATCGCTAACCAAAGCAACCGGTGGCGTGTCAATAATAATGATATCATAATTTGCCTTCAAGGTAGCAATAAAATCCTTAAACTCCTTAGATTCAAGTAGTTGATTTGGATTAGGAGGCGGAGTACCTGCTGGTATAATATCAAGGTTTGATAATTCGGTTTTAACAATAATGTCTTTAAGTGAAGCTTTTCCAATGAGGTAGTTTGTAATGCCAATTTCATTCCCAACACCAAATTCTTTATGTATTTTTGGCCTGCGAAGATCAAGTCCAATCAAAACTGTCTTTTTGTTAAGAGTGGCATAAACGGAGGCTAGGTTTATTGAGCAAAACGTTTTACCCTCCCCGCTAATTCCTGAAGTTAAAGATATCACCTTGCAACCTTCTTCTCCTATTACAAACTGAAGATTCGTTTTAATACTTCGGAAAGATTCAGTGATGGACGATCGAGGTTTTTCATGTACAACAAGTTCTGCATTTGTGGTATTATGCCCTATACTTCCCAAAATTGGCACAGTGGTGTTTTCTTCAACCTCTTTCCGATCGATTACTTTAATATTCAGATAATCAATAATTAAAATGATAAGAATAGGAATCAATACACCTATTAATACACCAATGATATGATTCTGACCTTTTTTAGGTGCCAGATAGCTATATCCGCTGAGGCCTGCTGCATCTAAAACTTTGGCATCTGACAATATACTTGCCTTTTTTATTCCAGCCTCAGCTCGTTTCTCCAGCAAATAAGTATAAATATTATCATTAAGAGTAAATTTTCTTTTGATACCAAGCAAAAGCCTCTCATTAACCGGCTGCTTTTTCATTTCAGCAACTACAGACTCTATACGAGCATCTAAACTTCTGATTTTTATGTTTGATTGCTCGATAATAGAGTTCACATTTGTCAACAGAACTTCTTCTAAACTAGCTATTTTTTGGTCTATTAATTGCAATTTAGCCAACTCTTTTCTTGTCGAAAACTCAAGCGTTTGTCTCTCAGATTTTAAATTGTTTATTTGTGTGATGATTCCAGTCAAAGCCAAATCACCTATACCTGCAACTCCTGGTGTGATAATTGACGGTTCATTACGGTTTTCTATCAGCATTGTTTGAAGATACTCTAAATACTTGATCTTGACAACTTCCTGTGCTTTTTCGTTTTGTAGGTTCTCATACTTTGAAAAAAGGACTTGGCCTTCCTTTGTAATATCAAGGACATCGTTTTCAAGTCTGAAGTTTTGCAACCTCATTTCTGTTGTGTATAACGAGTCTGTAATATCTTTTAATTGTTTATCGATAAACCCAATAGCACTTGTAACTATTTTGTGCTTTTCCTCAAGGTCTCTATTTATATATGTTTCGGTTAATTTATTAAGGTAATCCTTTTCTTTTTCAGGAACATGACCCGATGATGACAACATAAATATTGTTCCGTCCTCAGAAAGGGTGCTTATCTGAAGGGAAGCCCTATATTTTCTTATTAACTGTTCATTTGATGAATAATAAATTAGATATTTCTCATTTTTTCTTACTTTGTAGTATTCGTTACTAGTATCTACAATTCTAAATCGAAAAATTGAGGTCTCAATCCAGCTGTTTAATCCTGTCCTAAAAGATGTGTCAATTGCTTTAATTTGCACAAAAGCCATCTCATCTGCTTCAAAGGTCAATTCAATCGGGACATTAGACTGAATGTATTGTGAAGTGTCAAATTCAACAAAAAAGGAAACTGGCTTATAAATTTCAGACTTTCGAATCCTGCCAACACTTATATAAGTAACATTAAATCCAAGTTCGCGAATAACTGCCGAGTTTAAATCATATGATTTTAAAACGGTTTTTTCGTTTTCCAGATTCTTGCTCTTTTTAATCAGGTTTAGACCTTCTATCAAACCCCTGTCGAAATAACTCTCCTTGTCTTCAATAGTCAACATCAAGGTTGTCGAAACACCATAAATGGGGTTTGTATATCGGTTTATGAGGTATGCTGAGAAGAAACCTATTAGGCTCCCTAAAACCAACCAATACCAGTTTCCAATAAGTTTAAAGAGATATTTCTTTATATCCAAAGAATCATCTACAATTTGAGGACTATTGCTATTATAATTCATTCTATTTGTTCTATTTTGAATAGGTTTGATTACTTACCAACAAAGCTTAAAACCAACAGAAAGGTCGTAATTGTCGATAACATCAACGTGTATAATGGTATATTTTCTCGGACTGTTTTGTATTTTAGTGGCTTTATGTAAATTATATCGTTCGGATATATGTAATAAACGGGCGATGCAAGTGCGTCTATTTTGCCCAAATCAACTTTATAATTTACCGTGGTTTGGTTTTCTACCCGCAGAACTGTTACTTCATTACGGTTTCCACTATTTGTAATATCACCGGCTTTCGCCAAGACATCGAAAATAGTAGCATTAGGTTGATAAACCTGATAAACACCAGGTCGCCCAACTTCTCCAACAATAGTTACCCGGAAATTTACAAGGCGAACGGAAACATGGGTTTCAATTACAACATCGTCTATTGCTTTCTGCAACATCCTTTCAAATGCCATTACACTATACCCTGCCGTTGGCAATTTTCCGATCACAGGTAAGGTGATTGTACTATCATTATCAATTATGTAACTATTAAGATAAAGGGAAGCTTCACTAGCAATACCCGTTCGTTCTTCGCTTACAGATTTAAAAAGCACGTTTATCTGTGGATCAGATGATACTATTCTAATGTAAAGGACGTCCTGAGGCTTTAGCGTATAATCTGTATAAAGGGGATTCTCTATTTTAATTTCCGATGTGCTCATATACAAGAGATTATTGTATCGCGCACACGACGAGAACACAATGAGTATAACCAATCCTATGATTATAAGATTTTTATTCATGGTTTTTAATTTTTCAACAAATATAACTGAACCTGGAAACAATTAATTAGTTTTTATGTGAAACTTCCGATATGTTTGATGAGTGCATGTAAACAGGATTAAAGAAAAAAGACTGCCGCTTTTACGACAATACCCGACTTTTAGTTTGTAAGCTGTGAGTCAGGATTTTATATCCTCCTTTGGGTACTATCAGCGGCAGTCTTAATTTAATGTGCAAAACTACTCTTTGTCAACAACTTTGAACATGGATATATCATCCAAATCGCAGTTGCGGATATAGTCGGCATGGTGACGGTTTTGGGCTGCTCCCATTTTCACAAAAATGCGGGCATGCCTAGAATATTCCTCGTTGCGTGTACTATCAACAATTAACAACCAACCCATAATAATGTTTCCGGCCATCTCGACAAGACGGCGGGCATGAAAATCAAGATATTCAGAACCTTCACCTTTGGCATTGACTTCTTCAACGTATTTGAAGGTTGATTCAAATTCGCTGGCCATCTCAACCAAACGACGTTTCAATGGCTCGTTTTCGGGTTGAATTACGGTTTTCTCATATTCGCGAATCTGATTCAGGTATGTTCCCGTTACAACCCCACGGATAGCAGCCACTACCTGAAGCTGTGTTGTTCCTTCGTAAATACTGGTAATACGGGCATCACGGTAAATCCTTTCAATGGGATAATCTTTCATGAATCCTGATCCACCATGAATTTGAAGCGAGTCGTAGGCGATTTGATTGCAATATTCACTTGATGTCAGCTTCAACAACGGTGTAAAAACATCCGCCAACTTTTGGTAGGCCTTCAGGTCATTGCGCTCTTCAGGCTCGAGTTTGCGATCTTGCGAAATATGCGTAAGTGACTTGTAAACATCAACAAAACGTGTAGTCTCATACAACAACGAACGTATCGCTTTCGTTTTAGCCTCCATGTTGGTCAACATTTCATAAACAGCCGGGAAGCGGTTGATTGTTTTTCCAAACTGCGCACGATCGGCAGCGTAAGCCAGGGCTTCGCGATAAGCGGCTTCGGCTATCCCTACCGATTGTGCACCAACACCCAAACGTGCTCCGTTCATCAGCGACATGACGTATTTTATGAGTCCCATTTTGCGGTCACCGACCAAAACTGCCGGTGCGTTGTTAAATACAAGTTCGCAGGTTGGCGAGCCTTTAATACCTAATTTATTTTCAATACGACGGACAATAACGGCATCATCGGCTTTGTCATAAATGAACAACGATAACCCGCGACCATCACTTGTTCCTTCTTCCGAGCGGGCCAATACAAGGCTGATTTCAGCATCCCCGTTGGTAATGAATCGCTTAACGCCATTTAAATACCATTTTTTGTCGGCCTCGTTGTAGGTTGCACGCAATTGTACGGCTTGCAAATCACTACCGGCATCGGGTTCGGTCAAATCCATGGCAGCCGTAGCTCCCTGGTTGAACATGGGCAAATATTTCTGTTTCAATTCTTCGGAGGCAAATTCATGGATAGTTTCAGCACAATCCTGCAATCCCCAGATATTGGCAAAACCGCCATCGGCGCGCGAAACCAGTTCGGCAGCCATTACATAGGGAACCATGGAGAAGTTCAATCCGTTATACTTGCGTGGCAACGACATTCCAACCAAACCTGCGTTTGTAAGGGCATCATGGTTTTGCTGTGTTCCGGGTGCATAAATCACGCGGTTATTTTCAATCTTTGGACCTTCGTGGTCAACCGACTCGGCGTTGGGGCCAATTATATTTCCACAAATGTCACCTACAATCTCCAACACCTTGTCGTAACTATCAATAGCATCTTCGTAATCAACGGGTGCGTAATCATATAAATCTTTCTCAGCGTAGTTGTTCTCCTTGAGAGCAACAATTTTTTTCATCAACGGGTGTGTCAGATGAAATTTCATGTCTGAGTTATCGGTATAGAAATTAGCCATTGCTTTATGTTTTTCGATTTATTACTTGGTGTTTTTCTTGTAAGCCTTAATCATTTTGGGAATGATATCATTAACACTTCCAATGATAGAATAATCGGCAATTGCGTTGATTGGCGCATGGGGATCAGTGTTAATGGAAATAATCATAGCCGATTGATCCATACCGGCACGGTGCTGGATTTGACCTGAAATACCGCATGCAATATATAACTTTGGCCTTACGGTAATGCCGGTTTGTCCTATCTGACGCTCATGGTCAGCAAAACCTGCATCAACAGCGGCACGGGATGCACCGACTTCTCCGCCCAAAACTGCCGCTAAATCGTACAGCAACTTGAAGTTCTCCTTCGATCCCACGCCATAGCCTCCGGCCACAACAATTGGAGCTCCCTGGATGTTGATTTTCCGCTTCTCAATATGGCGCTCAATGATAGAAACCACGAAATCGGCGTCAGTCAATATCGGGGCAACGTCTATTTTCCTGATTTCTCCCTTATAGGCTACATTGAAAACCTCTTTTTTCATGACACCTTCCCTAACGGTTGCCATTTGTGGACGACAATCGGGATTGATGATAGTGGCAATAATATTTCCGCCAAAAGCCGGACGTATTTGGTAGAGAAGGTCTTTATAGACTTTTCCGGCTTTTTTATCCTCATGGTCGCCAATGACAAGCGAAGTACAGTCAGCGGTTAAACCACTTTTCAAAGCCGAAGAAACCCGGGGACCAAGGTCGCGACCAACTGATGTTGCTCCCATTAAAGCTACCTGTGGCTGCTCTTTGGCAAAAAGATCAATTATAATTGAGGCATAGGGTAATGTCAGATAGTGTTTTAACCTTTTGTCATCGGCAATGTGCAATACATCAATACCGTAGGGAATGATTTGCCTAGCAATATCGTCCAATTGGTAACCAATGGCAATTGCCTCGAGCTTACAACCCAGTTGAGTGGCTAATGACCGTCCTTTGGTCAACAGTTCCAGACTAACGTCAGCAACGTGCCCCTCTTCTATTTCGCAAAATACAAACAGATTGTTCACAGTATGTTATTTTTTAGATTTGACTTTGTTTTAACCAATGGTGTGATTGTTTATAAGCTCAACCATCATTGCTTCAATTTCCAGATCGTTATTTCCAATGGTTTTCGACTCTTTTGCCTGCAACACCACATTTTCGATGTTTTTAACTTTTGTGGGCGAGCCATTAAGACCAAGCTGTACAGGATCGGCGTTTACATCAGCAACGCTCAATTCTGGAATTTGCAAGTACGGGCGCGAGTTGTACAATTGCAGGTAATCTTCGGTTGCATCCTGCAATTCCGAAACCGTGCGCGCGTGCTTAAACTTCATGGTATATTTTGCATGTCTGGGGCGACACTCGGGTGCAGAACCGGTTACGGTCACCACCAATGGTAATTTCCCGCGCACTGTTTCAACACCGCGTTCCAAACGACGTTTCACGGTAATTTCTTTTCCGGTTACATTCAGAATCTCCTCAGCATAAGTAATTTGGGGCAATCCCAGTTTTTCAGCCACCTGTGGCCCTACTTGTGCTGTATCGCCGTCGATTGCTTGCCTTCCGGCAATAATTACATCAAAGGGTCCTATTTTCTCAATTGCCCGTGAAATGGCGTACGAAGTTGCCAAAGTGTCGCTCCCGGCAAAAGCCCTGTCGGTCAACAGATAACCGTTATCGGCACCACGGTATAACCCTTCGCGGATGATTTCGGCTGCACGCCCGGGGCCCATAGTTAAGATAGTTACGGTTGTTCCAGGAACCCGCTCTTTTAATTCCAGCGCTTGTTCCAAAGCATTCAAATCCTCGGGGTTGAATATTGCTTCCAATGCCGCACGGTTTACGGTGCCGTCGGCTTTCATGGCATCTTTTCCCACATTTCGTGTATCGGGAACCTGTTTTGCCAGTACCACAATTTTTAATCCACTCATCTGTTTTCTTTTTTATTGCTTGTTTTCAGATTGATTTTCTATGTAATGTTCAGTAATAGAAGTTGAGAAGTCAACGAATTTGACCGACAAAGATAAAACAATAACTGTTTAATTTAATGTCCGATAGAGAAATTCGCGCATCAAAAATTACAGTCAATTTGTGTTTTACCTATTTCTTTGGCTTTTCCTGTACCGGATCGGGTGATTGCAACTTCAGCATATTTCCGGTTTCGGGGTCAAACTCTATCTTATACCTGTTTTGATTCAAAACATCAATGGGGAGTTGGAAAATGGTGCCCATTTGGTTAATATTCAATTTTGAATTATACAAAACCCTGTCACCGTGGACAACTGAAAGGTTACACAAAGCCGGAATCCTGTACACCGGGCCTGCTGGTATAATTTTCTGATTTGTTAATGGCTGTAATTTTGCAAAATCTATTTCAATTCTTAGTTGTTGGTTTTTGTTGTTATTGGAATATTGTTGACGTGGGGAAATCAGAGTTATTCCATTTTCGTGGTCAAAATAACATAAAACCTTGGAAACAGGAGCAACATCTTCATATTCTGGCGTATAGAAAAATTTATATGAATAAGTTGTATCTATGCTGACTCCAGTAAACAGTTGTACATAACGATTTTCAACATCATACAACTCACGAATGGAGGCCTCCAACGAACGGCCCTCGGGAAACGCTTCGTACAACCCCGCAACAAGTTCGTAACGTTGGTTTTTTATTTTTGTAATAAACTCCGCTGTTAATCGAGCCATTTCTTCTTCACTCTTTTTGCTTTTTACTGTTTCTTGAACGGGTACTTTTATAATAGTGGAATCACGCTTAACATGTCTAAATACAGTCTGAATCTCTTCATCAACAACTTTCTGTATTCCCAGGTCGTAAAAAAATCTGTCTGTTTCTTCCTGCCGGGCGTTGAATGTTTCCTTTTGCTTCGCCGCGTTTAATTGTGCCGAAACCATGTTAAATCCTGTCAATGAACTATTTTCATTCACCGAAAAAGTAGGAATAAGAGCGGGATTGTGGATAAAGGCATACCATTGTGAAGAGTCCTGAACCTGTGATGGTCTGACCTTTACGTCCGACACCGTGAAAAACACCGAATTTCTTTGAATTATACTGCCAGGCTCCAACCCAAGAAATTTTCGCGCATGATCGGCATAAGGCCCCTTGAAATTTTGTGTTTGCTTTATTGTAACCTCAATCTCAAGCATGGTTGCTGGTAAATTATATAAAAACAGGGGAGATTCCTTTACTTCGGAATGGTGTACAACATAAGGCTTCACCAATTCAGTTGTTTTGGAACACGAGGTAAAAAACATTGCAAAACCTACAATTAGTATGAATCCAATTTTAATTTTGATCATTATTCAACGTCTTTATTATTTCGGGGCAAATATACAACACTTCCTTGAAACATTCATGGATATTCGAAAGGCAGCTTGCGAATTAGCTTGAACTTTCCACCTAGTTGCGTTTTTTTACGACAAGATTTGCTTAAATGCCTTTCCCAAATTAGAAATAATATCCGAGGCTATGAGACTTTCGTGGCTTTGTTCAAACAAGGCCAGGTCACCGGCTTTTCCATGTATCCAAACTCCCAAAATTGCTGCTTTCAAGGGTTCATAGCCGCTTGAAAGCAGACCTGCAATTATTCCTGTTAACACGTCACCACTTCCGGCTGTTGCCATTCCCCGATTCCCGGTCGTATTAAAATACACGTTCCCGTTTACGTTAACAATGGCCGTATTAGCCCCTTTTATGACCGTAATTATTTTGTTGTCGGTTGAGAATTTTATTGCTTTTTGAATCCGTTGAAAACTGTTCTGAGTCTTTCCAAACAACCTGTCAAATTCGCCAGCATGGGGAGTCATAATACTATTTTCTGGAATCATCCCAATTAGTTCTTGATGTGCTGAAATTATGTTGAGGGCATCGGCATCAATCACTAGGGGAAAACGACAATATTGAAGAACAGATTGCAATAACACAACTGATTCTTCTTTTGTCCCCATTCCTGGTCCTACTGCTGCGGCTGAAAATTTTATTGCCCTAACATTATCAATCAACCCGTTATGTTGAAAAACCATGGCCTCGGGAGTTGAACAATTCAATGCCAATTGTCCTTGATGGTCTGTCAGGACAGAAACGAGTCCAGCTCCACTGCGTAAACACGATTTACTGCACAACATCATTGCTCCATACTTTTCATCAGAACCGGCAACGACCAAAACATGTCCAAAATCATTTTTATTGGAATGTTTACCCCTTATACGGTGCATTAAAGAAATATCAGAACTTTCTGTGACGAAAAAATTAGTATTGGCCGCTTCAACAGATTGGGAGCGTAAACCTATGTTAACAATAGACCACTCTCCCACATATTTGTAATTTTCGGCAAATAGAAATGCAAGTTTAGGAAAATGAATTGAATAAGTTTCATTGGCCATAAAAATGCTTCCCTCGTTTCCTGCATTGTCACCATCGAAAAGACCTGAAGGTATATCTATGGAAATCCGATGGTTAGAAAGCCCATTTAAATAGTTGATTATCTGACCGTAAAAACCTTCAACCGGCCTGCTTAAACCCGAACCAAAAATTCCTTCGACAATAATGTCTCCTTCGTCTATATGGGAAAAGTCATCCATTGAACACCATTTCTCGTATGTCAAATCGGACTTATCCAGCCTTTTGATATTCTCCATACAATCAGCAGAAAACAATCGGCTGTCATTGACAATAATGAGTCGGGCAGCAAATCCTGCATGCCTTAATAACCTATACAAAGCAACCGCATCACCCCCGTTGTTCCCCGGGCCGGCAACAAGGCAAAACCTTTTATCGGGGTGTACAGAAATAATCTGATAAAAAAGTGCACGTGCCGCCCTTTCCATTAAATCAACCGATAATATAGGCTCTTTTGCAATGGTTTCTTGATCAATGGCTCTGATTTGAGCACTACTTAAGATTTTTATCATAACAAAGATGGTAGATGATTAATTTATGGTACAAATATAAAACCGAGCCTGATGAATTATGTCTTGCGGAAATAAAAATAATATTATATTTGCGGTCTGAGATAATCATAAACAATTTAAAAAAGAGAACTATGTTTAAAGGACATCCGAAAGGTTTGCTGGCCTCAGCCCTCGCAAATATGGGCGAAAGATTTGGTTTTTATACCATGATGGCAATACTTGCCCTTTTCTTACAAGCAAAATTTGGTTTAGATGGAACAGATGCAGGGTACATTTATTCAACCTTTTATGCTTTGATTTATATTCTTGCCCTTGTTGGAGGGATGATTGCCGACAAAACCAGAAATTACAAAGGCACCATTTTAACTGGTTTGGTTGTAATGTCAGTAGGATATTTCTTAATTGCAATTCCAACGCCAACTCCTACTCCCAACAAAGCCATGTATATTACCCTTACCTGCATAGGGTTATTTGTTATAGCCTTTGGCAACGGTTTATTTAAAGGTAACCTTCAGGCACTTGTGGGGCAAATGTATGACAATCCTACCTTCAGCAAAATGAGGGATTCAGGATTCTCATTGTTTTACATGTTCATCAATGTAGGAGCTATATTTGCTCCCTTTGCAGCCGCAGGAACACGCAACTGGTGGTTAAAAACAAATGGGTTTGCCTACAACTCTGATTTACCGGCTTTATGCCATGCCCACGTTGAAGGAACTATTTCTGTTGAAGGAACTACTCGTCTGACAGAACTGGCCAACCAGGTTTCACTCAGCGGACAGGTGAACGATTTAACGCTGTTTGCCAAAGAATACCTAAACGTATTTAGCACAGGCTTTAATTACGCTTTTGGTGTTGCGATTTTTGCCATGGCGATTTCCCTGGTAATTTTCCTTGCAAATAAAAAGCACCTGCCTGATGCAAAAAAAGTTGTCCAGAAATCCGACAACGATCAAGCTACAAAAATGGACGTTGCTGAAGTACGTCAAAGGTTGTACGCCCTGTTTGCTGTGTTTGGCATAGTAATCTTCTTTTGGTTTTCTTTCCACCAGAATGGATTAACCTTAACCTTCTTCGCTCGCGATTATACTTTATTAAAAGTCGGCGATCTCTCAATAACAGCTGAACAATTTCAATCGGTAAACCCATTCTTCGTAGTCTTTTTAACACCTTTGGTACTTTGGTTTTTTGGATTCTTACGTGCACGAAACATGGAACCATCAACACCAAAGAAAATTGCTATTGGTATGGCAATCGCTGCAGTGGCATTTATTATTATGTCATTGGGATCAGCCGGACTACCGCTTCATTCAGAAATCAAAGCAACCGGACTTGCGGAATCCACAAGGGTTACACCATTCTTGTTAATCTTTACCTATTTGGTACTTACCATTGCTGAGCTGTTTATCAGTCCACTTGGAATTTCATTTGTTTCGAAAGTAGCCCCTCCTCAATATCAGGGAATAATGCAAGGGGGATGGTTAGGTGCCACTGCTTTAGGAAATCAATTGCTCTTTTTAGGTGCCATTATGTATGAAAGCATTCCATTATGGATGACTTGGACAGTATTTACTGTGGTTTGTTTCATCTCAATGGGTACAATGATTTTCATGCTTAAGTGGCTCGAGAGAGTGGCCAAATAAAACTCTAAACCAAGGCTGCCAAACAAAGGCAGCTTTTTTTCATTTGCTATATGTTAACAGATTGCTAATTAAACCCTAAATATTTTTTTTTTGCACTAATTTTGACATACTTTTGTATTGCGATTTGAGGAATAGTGCCCTCTTGACGTCTTGTATCAAACAACACACTGATAGTCAAATCCTTAATACCACAAATATGAAAAAAATCTTTATACAACTAGCATTAACAATGGCAACCATTGCCTTTGTTTCTTCCATGGCATTAGCAGATGCCCCCTCTTGGGCGGATAAAAAAGCAGACAAAAACTATGTATATGGCGTTGGAATGTGTTTTAAAAATATCACCCCAAAAGCCGTTTACCGCCAAACAGGCGAAAGATACTCCAATGATTATACTGAGGACGCCAGAAAAAAAGCGCTCAAAAACCTTGCTGAAGTCGTTAGTGGAATTAATGTTTCCGGAGAAGACACCGAGCCCGAATTTGAGATAGAACCCACCAGGATTAAAGGCTTTGAGGTGTACAAAATTTATGAAACTAAACACGAGTACTGGATATCTTTCCGACTATCGCATGAACAAGCAGAAAAAGTCCGCACTGAAATCAGGGTAGAAAAAGCACGACAAAACCTGAAAGAAGGAAAGAAAGAGTTGAAAAAAACTGCTTTTGACGAAGAGTTTAAATAACAAACACCTTTTTCTTAAAAACTTAGGCAACATAGATCTTTTTCCTTATGATGTCTAAGTTTTTTTTTGGTATCATGAATGTGAACCTTGGTTCTGTAATTTTGTGTAAATTTGTAACGAAGTAATTGTTCTATAATCAATTTTTATGAGGGTCAAAGGAACCGCAGTAAAAACCATCCCGGAATTTATCCGGTTCGGTCATGGTAGCAAATACCAGGAATGGATTAATAATTTGCCAACCCAGTCAAAGAAGATTTTCTCAGAAGGTGTTAAAGCTTCCGAATGGTATCCAATCGATGATGCCATTATTATTCCTACCAAAGCGATGTCGAGCTTGCTTTATCATAACGAAACAAAGGGCGCATGGGAATGCGGACGATATAGTGCAAAAGTAGCCCTGACGGGAATATACAAATTGTATGTAAAAATGAGTTCCCCAAGCCATATAATCGATAGGGCAGGAAGGGTGCTGCAATCTTATTATGATCCATCGGAACTTAAAATTGTAAATTCAGGAAAAAACCATGTCTCCCTTCACATAACGAAATTTCCAAAACCCGACAAAGTAATTGATGCACGCTTGGCCGGATGGATGGAACAAGCTCTTGAACTTTCGGGATGTAAAAATGTATTGGTCTCAATTCCAAAATCATTGCAAAAAGGGGATCCATATACAGAATTCGCCATGAAACGCCCATGCCGACAACCGATTTTTCGACACACAAGAGCATGATTAAAG
>JBBISE010000076.1:0-15612 GCA_037441445.1 Salinivirgaceae bacterium | reverse complement strand
CTCTAACCGGTTTGCCATATCACGCCAACGCCTGGCCCGCAGTTTTGTCAGGCCACCACGCATCGGGCATTCGTGCCTAAATAACCATAAGTACTGCTCACACCAAAAAAGCGTTTCGGTAAAAAAACGAAATTTGCATTGACTTTTTCAGCAGCCCCTAAATAGTCCAAAAAGCACGTCATTGCGAGTGAGGAACGACGAAGCAAGCTTTTGATTATCAAACCCTGTAGATGGCTGCACTGCGTTCGCAATAACAAACCGGGGACTTTTTGGACAGCTCCCTTTTTGCGTTAATTGCGCTAACAAAAAAACGTTTTTACAACCCCTTTAACAAATTAGAAACCTCAAATGATTTGGGATTGTATGTCAGGGCGCGGTTTAAGACGGTTTTTGCTTCGGTAATGTTTCCCAGGCTGATGTAAATTTTTCCTGCCAGAAGGTTGCTATCGAAGTCGAAGGGATAATGCTCCAGGACGATTTTAATGTGGTCCAGCGCCTGCGCCATTTTTCTTCTTGAATGCAACATGTAAGCCAACTTGTAATTTGCGCTGCTGTTCATGGGATCGAGTTTCAGGATGTCCTCATAGAGTTTCATCAATTCGTCCCAATTTCCTAAACCCGATATGGCGTTGGCCAACCCCAACTTGGCTTCAATGGATTTGGGCTGCAACTCCACTGCTTTTTTGTAATAGCTGTCTGATTTTGAGTAATTTCCATTCTGGTAATGAAGCCACCCTAACCGAAGGTTTACCTCGTAGGAATCCTGCGCATAGATTTTATCCATGGCTATAATGGCTTCGGCGTATTTTTTAAAATATTCGGCCTCATAACTGGTGCTGAAGGCAGCCAACCGGGCATCGGATTCCTGCGCCAGAATGGCCAGCGGAAAAAACAACAGTATTGCTGCGTTTTTGATTTTCGTGTTCATATGTTTATAATTTTTCGGTTTAAGGTCATATGGAACTCACATGCTTAATAATCATACACTTGTGTGTCATAATTTGGTTGGCATGTTCGTTTCATATGTTTATAATTTTTCGGTTTACGGCCATATGGAACTTCATGCCGACTTTGATCATCCCCTTGTGTGTCGAAAATCGGTTGTCGGCATGGGCGTTTCATGTTTTTCTATGTTTTTGATTCACTATTTTGTTTTGTAAAACACTAATATACAAGCCTATGAATAAGAATGCCGACATGTACTGAAAGCAATACGTTGCTTGCATTCCTTACAAAAATACAACAATCCCACAGGCGTAAGAGTTCAACGAGTATCTTTTTCCGGTAAAGTCATCGGTTCGGTTTTCCCATTGACCCGATAAATCAAGGATAATTCCGGGTTTCACTTTTATGGTTGCTTTGATTTCCACGCGGTTGTGAATAATATCTGCCGTATTGTTTAAAATGGCGCCATTTCCTTCGGCAAGAAAGTTGGAACCCTTATAAAAATAGGAAGCATAAACTGAAATGCGGTTTAGATGTAGCTTCGCGAATGGGGAAACAATTGTTTTTGCCGAATCTAAAGGCTGGTAGAGATTTAACCCCACGGTAACGCGCTCTTTCCAGAGTTTGGAATAGTAGATTGATGCTCCGGTAAAAAACCTTCGATGCACTTTTTTCTGTGTATAATCAATCATGTACCGTTCGTCGAACGACAAATTATCGACCATAACCGAGTCGGTAGTAAAGTACCTCAGGTTTAAACCGTAAAAGTAGTTGTAGTAAAGTTCCGGAGTCTGTTTTTCGGCCAAAAATCCCCCAAAAACAGACCATTTAACACCACCAATCCTCTGGTTATAGGTTAGTTGCGAGTACAGACCGCGGGTTTCAGAAGTTCCGTTAACAAAAACCTGTGTTGTGTAGGTTGAATCAACCCGGTCAATAAACGGGTAAGGATTGCTGCGCGTTCCCCATTGTTGGTTCGATTCGTTGTATTCTATCTCCGTACCAACTTTATATGGATGGGCACAAACATCAAACCTGCCGTGATTTGTGTAATAACTCCCCATAACCATAAACTGTTGTTGCTGCCAGTTTCCCCAGGTTTTGTTTTTTGAATGTAGGTAAGTTGCACTTTCATACAACGTAATTTTTTGGCTCAAGGCATGTCCAACTCCGACAGAAGCAAAAAACGTACTGGAATTAAACGCTTTGCTATCAGACAATTTCACCCCTGAAATACAATGTGCCGTGTTTAGTGGTTTCAACAAATTTACGGCTGCTTGTTTGGCCTCGTTAGACATTTCGCGGTAGAGTCTAACAGCATGGTAATAATCGCCCAAATTAAGTTTTACCAATTGTAAAACACTCAAATTGAAATCATTATAGGGATCCTTATCCAGTGTTTTTGATAAATATTTTTCGGCGTCAACGTATTGCCTTTTTTCGTAGTAGGCAACGCCTAGGCGCAGGTTTATGAAGTACGATTCGATGTTGTTTGCCAATCCCTGGTTGGCAATCCAAATAAGCGAATCCCATTGGCCGCGCAGGTAATAGTCGTAGCTCAACCGATCAACAGTTGTAAAATCGAGCTCCTGACTGTGTGCCAGATTTCCCAGCAGAAGAAAAATCAGAACAAATCGTTTTCGCATTGGGCAGTGAGGTTGGCTTGTGGGCAAAAGAGCGTAAGCCGGAGCTTTTCCTCTTTTTCGATTTTTAATGTATATTCCTGTTTCTGAATCTGTTTCTCAAAGAACTGCGACCTGCATTCCGACTTTATTTCGACACTGGTGGGATTGTGTGGACTGTTAAAATTGAGTGACTTGGAGATAAAACCGGTTTTGAGAAAATGAAACGCCGGAGCAAAAAAGTCGTGTAAAAAGGTAAGCGGCTTAGGCAATGTGTCGGTAATTTCCATGGGGTCGTCAATGGCAATATCGGGGTATGCGCCCAGAATTACCTTGTATGCGGCTTTATAAAAGTGGTGCAACAGAGTGTTTTTCTTTCCGTAATAATTGGTAAAATAGAACAAGGTTCCGTTGTTGATGAAATAAGCCGTTGCTTTCGACTTCCGGCAGAAAATATACGATTGGTTAAGCGAATCGGTAAACACCTCCCATTCAATGGTTTCCGTTGCATTTTTTGTTTGGGATTGCCAGGTTAAAATTTTTCCCGGAATCAACTGAAAAGCATCAGCAAGCAATGCTGAAACGTTGGGTTTACTAATGGTTTCGCCCTCCGCGGGAAAATCAAACGTTTTGAAAAACAATTGTTTATCCTCGCTTTTCAAATAATAGCTCAACGGATATCGAATGGTTTTTGAACCAACATAGGGCGCCGACTGGATTTGAAAGTGCAGATGTGGTTCGGGCGAACGTCCCGAATTTCCGCAATTTGCAACAACCTGTCCGGCGTTAACCCAATCTCCAACTTTCACTTTGAAAGAACCTTTTTTAAGATGTGACAGTTTCGAGTATAAAAAATCCTGATGTTTGATAATAAGCGTGTTGCCCCAATTGTTTTTCACGTCAACCTGACCAATCTGGTTGTCGTCAACATTGTCAATAAGCGCAACAACATAGCCCATTCCCGGAGCCAGTACCGGCAGGTCATAGCAGTAGTAATCCTTTAATTCATAGCCATTACCGCGAAATGTTTTGTTGTTCTCATCGCGAACATCAAAGTCCCAGGCAAAGCGGTAATCGTCCTTGTGCGTAAGCGAGCCTGATTGACCTTGGGCAACCGTCCAGTTTCCCATAAATGGGGGCGAAATATGAAATCCGGTTTCGCGCTTATACCGTTCAATATAGTTAAAGTACTTGTAATGATTTATTTCCGGCGAATAATGCTGAAATTTCACCGGAATCAGTTTGGCGGCATACACCCGTTGGTTTATGGCATACAGTATCAGCAGAACAACCACGTTAAAAGGCAACGAATAAAGAGGCAGTCCAACCGACGTGAATAAGCCATGTAGGCTACTGATAATCAGGGCAATTACCGGAATGGAAAACAAAAGCAACAACAATGAGCGGCGCGAGGCAACAATAAAAAATCCACCCAGGGCAATGGCTGTCAAAATAAAGTTAAAACCAATGTAAGAGTAAATAAGGTGGGTAAAATCGGCCTCCATATACTTGTAAAACAGAAAACCCAGCATGAAACCGTATAACGAAAGCACAAAGGTTATTCTGGAAGCAAAGAGCAAAGCTATGGCAACGATTATCCCGGCAAAATCGTTGTACTGGAACAAGATTGCGCCCACAGAACGAAAGTAGAGATGGAACAGGTCGGCAAACGGCAACGAGGCAACCCACTGATTAGCAATAGTAAAGAACTCGGGGAAAATTTTCTCAACGGTCAGGAGGCTTTTGGTTTGCAAGGTGAGAGCCGAAAAATTTTGTCCGCCAAGAATAATCAACCACGTGACAATCAGAAAGGGGATACTTAAAAATGGTAATCCACTCTTTGCCAATCGGGTATAGAACCAAATTGTCAGGAAAAACGTTAAAACCGAAGAAATTATCAGCAAAACCAGCAGCGAAAAGTTGAACGTGTAAAATATCCCAATTCCAACCCCAACCATAGCCGAATTGTAGCTGTATGATCCATCGCGGACCAGTTCGTGGTTGAAATTAAACAAAATGGCTGTCCACTGTGTGATAAGAATGGCAAGCAACCCACTGATACCAGCCCCCAGATCGAAAAAGGAAACCGCCAGCAGCAAAATTGCCAGCATTTTGTTGTTGCTAAAATAAACCTGGGAATAGCTGTTTAAAACCCCGTTGAATACCAGGGTGCTATAGTATTTTAATTTTTCGCGGTTCACTTTTTTCGAATTAGGCTGAAATTAGTTGGAAAGGAAACACAAACGTTTATTCCTGTTTCTTGCTTAAATAGTCGGGCAATACCTCGTGATTTTGAACAACACTCATGCTTTCCCGATTGCGGATTACATGCGAATTCCCTTCTGTATCAATCAACACTACAGCCGGGCGGAAAGTAATAAACTGCATTGACTGCGTCACATTGTACGCCCCCACGTGATGTACAACCAAGTGGTTACCAGGCCTTAATGGCGGAAGTGAAATGCTTTCGCGGATTACGTCGATGTTCATGCACAAAGGGCCATAAATGACTGTCTCTTCGCTGTGTAAACCCGATTCCTCGACGGTGGTTACCCGGTGATCGTACCACATGGAAGTAAACAACGAGTTGATTCCAAAATCGACAATGGTTGCAGGGCGTCCATCGGACAGGCGTTTGTTGGCAATGACGGTTCCGGCCAGAAACCCGGCGTTGTCAATCAGGGCGCGACCGGTTTCCAGATACAGCCATGGAAGCTCATTGGATAAAAATCCGGCCTTTAACAAAGCTGTAGTTATGGCTTCGGCGTATTCCGAAATTTCCGGTGTTGTGTCCGAACCCGGATAGAAAGCCCCTTTTAGCGTGTTTTGCGATGCAAATCCACCGCCCATATCAATATACGAAATGCTTTTTTGAAACCGCTGGCGGATATTGATGGCCAAATCGGCCAGTTTCGAAGCGGCAATGGCATAGGCGCCGGCGGACATGATGTAGGTGCCGATATGCGTGTGAAGTCCAACTAAATCGAGCTTCCCGTTGACAATAATTTTTGTAATTGCTTCCCACGCCTGCCCGTTTTCGTAGTTGAAACCAAACCGGTCCCACATGGGGTAAATACCCGTGTCCATGTTAACCCTGATAGCCACGCGCGGCTTGATTTTAAGCTCGTTTGCAATGTCATGGAGACGATAAAGTTCATCAAAATGGTCGATATGAATCAATGAACCCGATTTTGCAGCCAACAGCAAATCATCGTCGGTTTTATCGGGGCCATTGAAGATGATATTTTCCGGTTTCACACCGTTAGCAATGGCCTTATCGTACTCGAACCTTGACACCACCTCGGCCCAGGAACCTTCGCTATGATAAACATTGCAAATGGCATTCAGGTAGCAGGTTTTGTACGACCACGCAAATTGCACTTTGGGGTAACGGGTTTCGAACGCCCGTTTGGCATCATTAAAATTTCGCCGGATGGTATTCTCGGAATAGATAAACAGAGGCGATCCGTATTTTTCAAGCAAATCGATTACTTTCACGTTGTCAATGTCAGGAAATGCCGAGTAATCGACCCGGGTTCCGAATTTGTTCATCAGACCTTTGTTCAACGGTTTGATTAATGGGCGTTCGTATATTTTTTTTGTTTCCACAGTCCGAAAATTTTATAATTCACCATTTGTTGATATTTTCTCAAATTCGCTGATTCCCACAATCATATCGTAGGAATAACGAATAAACATTTTTCCCACTTCGTAGGAAGTAAAAGGCTCTACTTTATTGCCCATGGCAAAGTTTACAACGCTTTCAATCTGGTTTTGTCCTGCTCCCACAGTCAAATAGCACCAGGCGGGAAAACGGGGATTGATTTCAATCAGGTAGTATTCGTCGTCGTTGGTTTTAATAACTTCGAGTTCGAACGGGCCACGCCACGATGTTGATTTTACCATCCGGCGGTTCATTTCTATCAATTCATCGTTGGCAATGGTAATCCCTGACCACGCTTTTCCCTTGTCGGTAATGTAAAGTTTCCGCATGGGGACAGAACCGAGCAGCTCGCCATTTCCGTCGCCTACACCGCAAACATTTACTTCCGAACCATGAATAAATTCCTGTATCAGAATGGGTAAGCCCCATTGTGCGCTGATTTTGTGAAAATGTTGCGACGCTTGTTCAATATTGTAGGCTATTTTTGCATCATAAAATTTCCCTTTCACAACCAACGGATAGCCAATTTCTTTGGCAATGGGTTCGATTTCTTGCGGTCTCATTATTGCTTTGGTCACGGGGACTTTTATGTCGTACTTTTCGCCAAATTTAAACAGTTCGGTTTTATGGCGAGCCTCGAATTGCTCAATGGTCGGAAGCAACATTCTTATTCCCAAATCGTTACGAAAACGTGTTTCGAGTTTTATAAAATTAAAAAGCTCGGCATCGAAGTTGGGAAACAAGAAATCGACCTTTTCAATTTCGGTGATGTAGCGAAACCTATCCAACAGAATTTCAACGCCAGCCGAGGGATAGGGAACCTGGTAGGTTTTATCAACCAGCTCGTGCATGTAAATGCCCGGTTCGAGTGTTTCGTAGCAAAGGCCGATAATGCGGACATCAAAACTTTGAGCATCGCGCAATGCCCTGATAACCGATACTCCCGGTCCAGGGCTGTCGATGGCGTTTAATCCGGTTACGGCCACCACGTATCGGGGTTTTGTTTCCGTTCCCATGGCTATTCAGTTAGTTTGTAACGTACTAAGTTGCTTTTAAAATCGCTTAAATCTTTTTCAATTGTAACATTGTCAATGTTGTAATCGGCGGAAACCGAGGCAATTATTTCATCATCGGTTTTTCCGGCCTGCATGAGTTTAAGGAATGCGACACCGGTTTCGTTGAGCGAATAGCTGTCGCCGGTAGTGGGGTTAAACAGGAAACCACTGTCACTTACCGCGATGTTTTTCTTTAGTACCATAGTTTTTAGTGTTAAAATCCGGGTTCAGAACCAAACTTTTGAACCTTACAAAGAAACAGTGTTCCAACCGCAAAAGTGTTACAGAATTTTTACAATGATGTGTAAAATTTGGAACAACACCCCTGCTCTCATAAAACAAGAAAATAACCCAGTTTGCAACTAACCGGTATCAAATAACTGAAATCAAAGGATTTCTATTTTAACGTTTCTGGTTTGTGTACTACAAATTCTGTTCTCCCCCCCTACCAAATCCATCGGGCAACAAACAGTTGTTTCTTCATTTCAGTGGAGCTCCTGACTTTCGGCCTGCCTGCTTTCAAACACATGGACATAGGCGTCAACAATGGCCGCTGGGTTATACACTTTTTGAATGCGGTTTCTGTTTTCATCCACATACAGTTGTCTGTCAACCTCGAACCTTTTGGTGTTGATTAAAGTAGCGATATCATCAGAATTCTTGAAATACAGCGCGTTATCTAACAAAACCGAACGGTTGAACGGATTATCGTGGGCACAAATCATAGCCGACGAAGCCATTGCTTCCAACAGCGAAGGGTTCGTCCCTCCGGCTGAATGACCGTGGAAATAGCCGTAGGCAAAATACCGAAGGTGGTTGAGTTCATTTTGGTCGTAGAGACTTCCTATAAATTGCACTTGTGGACGATTGTATTGTTTTTTAAGATATTGACCAAATTTATTATTGGTACTTCCAATGACCAATACCGGAAAATCGGAATCAGATTCCAAAACGCCACGAATAACCTCCTCGATGTGATTATCGCTTTGCATGCGGGCAATGCAAAGAAAATAGTGTTGTTGTTGTACACAGTATTTATCAAGTACTGTAGCGTCCGGGTTATTAAAAACAGGGGCTCCGTAGGGTATAAAAACAGAACCTTTGGAATATTTGGCTTGCAAATAATCGCGAATAGGCTCCGAATCGGAAATTAAAACATCCGAGGATAACACAGCCAACTTTTCGGCGTATTTCAGAAACCTACGCACAGCCGGGCTATATTTCGAGCGTTTCCATTCCAATCCGTCCATGTTGGTTACAATCCTGGAATTCCGTGGCAGCATCCAGTGCCAAATTGAATTTGATGTGTAGCCTAATTGAAGGATAAGGTCAAACTTTCGCTTGCGGCTGTCGCGAATGCAATTAAAATCGTAAATAAACTGTCCCGCGGTACCGATGCGATCCTCTGGATCGAAACAACGAATAATATTGACTCCGTTCCACTGATTGTTTCTGTAAGGATGCGTGTGGGAATTATAAACCCAAACTTGAAACCCCCGTGCTACTAATTCGGACGAAAGATGTTGGGCGAATTGCTCGAACCCTCCATAATTATTTGGTATTCCGCGTGTTCCAAGAATGGCAATTTTCATGGTTAAAATTTATCTGTTTAAGGTTATATGGAACTTGATGCCTACTTTGCTTATCCTATTATGTGTCGTAATATTGTTTGTTGGCGTGGGGGTTTCATGTATTTGTATTATCGTTACGTATTGACTACGTGTTATTTTCGCATGCAAACTCCTAATGAGATCCTTCGCTGCGCTCAGGATGACATTCCGTCGCGAGGAAAAGAGAGGGAAAAGAAGGCGGCTTCGCCGCCTTCTTTTCCTCTCCTTGACCCAAACCTCTGACTGTCATCCTGAGCAGAGGCACGAAGCGAAGGATCTCGCATAAGCGATAGGTTGTTTGCTTGATAATCACGTTCCTGTGTATCTTTTTTCGTTAGTCGTGGGTGTTACATGGTTTTTCTCCTATTTTCTGAAGGCTACCGTTACCACCATTTTTTCGCGCTTAACGGTGCCCGAAGCGTCAAAATACTCAATATAAAGGACATAAGGCCCAACTTGCACACGGTTATTGTCATTGTCTGTTCCATCCCATTTCCATTCGCCCGCGGTACCCGCCAGGTGGTTTTGCAGCAACTCCCGAACTAAGCGGCCATGAGAATCGAAAATTTTGATGTTTACCGAAAATCCTTCCTGTTCAAACCTGTATCCCACTAAAAGGTAATCGTTAAAACCGTCTCCATCGGGCGAAAAAATCCCGGATGAAAGGCTAAACATTGATGTGGACTCAGGGCTTTCATTAAACTGAGAATTTCTGAAGGTTGGGGTGGCAAATCCCTGTGTCTCGGATGCAGACTGCCAATTATTCGTGTTCTGTGTTGATGCATTTGGGTTAATCCGCTCCAGTGATACACCTTCTACATTGCGCAACAGTGGAGTGTGCATGCTTTCATTGTAGAGGAACTCGTCGATTTTTAACCCTTCGGTGTTCATAAAAATCAAGCTGCCCGAGCTGTTGGGAATCGAAGGCAACGAGGTTACCTCGACCACTTTAAGGCTATCGGCTCGTGGATAGAATTGAGCAATTTGCCGTCGTGTTTTGGCTAAAACCAGATAATCATTGGGATAGAGCAGATGTCCATATTCAGATACAATTTTCAGGGGATCAGGTTCGCCACTGGTTCCATAGCGTGTAACATAAAGGTCGTTCAAGGCAAAAACACGGTTGGTTTTGTTAAATAGTTCAACAAACTCGGTTCCGTCACTAAAAGGACTGAAAAGAATTTCGTTAATAACAATTTCATTTTCAAGAGGATAATCGGGCAATTGAAATATTCCCGGTTCAATTGTTTTTTCATTGCCAACGCAATCCATTATGGTGGGAGCTGTAACAGTGTAATCAATTCCGTCCTCCAACGCGGTTGTAAAAACTAACGATATAATATTTCCGGTTGGAATATTTGCTATAACATTGGCAGGCATTCCGGCGGGTTCCACTGTCCATTTGGTGTTGTCGAGCAGCTCGCTATAGCGCAAAGGTTCGTTAAAATGCAATGTAATGCAAGTGTCATTGTCCACCGTAAGATAAAGCAATTCGGGCAAAGCATCATCAACTACAGTATCAATGACAGAATTCTGGACGCCTGGGGTACCTCCTGATTGTGCATTGCTTGCAGTCCAGTTTACTGCTCCGGCGCAGAAATTCGAAGGGTCAACCTGCTCGAGCGACCAACCTCCCAGCTTTTTATATTCATCATTATACCAAGTATTTGAATAAGATACCCAATGAATAAGACGGTCGTTTTGTGCATAAATTTCCAGCATTTTGCCGCTGGTTGACAGAAATGTTGATGAGAAAAGCCCAATTTCGGGTGCATTGCTTTGAATAACAGAGATTTCCGAGGCAGGTTTAATTACCAGAAAGCCCGATGGTTCAATAATGACAGCCGGCAACGTATAAACTGTTGACCCTGACTTCAACTTCCATTGATAAACACTCACAGGAAACGCGCTATGGTTGTAAAATTCTAAATATGGGATGTTTGGAAGTCCGCTATTTTCAGATGGATTACACATTATCTCGTTAAAAACAACTGTTCCGAAAAGGGGTTGCGAAAAAACAATTCTCTTTTGTACCGATGTTAACCGGTTTCCACAATAATCGTCCATGTTGGCAATAGTGATGGAATATTCAGTCCCTTCAGCCAAATTATTGTTTAAAATCAAGGTAACATTGTTTTTTGCAATCGAATCAAACTCAATAAAACCAATGGAAATGCTTTCGGCAAATTGGTAGTTTTCAATGTGCATTGCCGAAGATGCTGTTATTCCTTCATTATACACAATCCGAATTCTTCGTACATTTTCGGCCCAAATTGCCTGGATTGTTGGGGGAATGACATCAATGTTTTCGGCCATAACCGAATTTACCGTGCCCGGAGTCCCGCCAATGGTGGCCACGCTGGCACGCCAGTTGGATCGCTGCTGGCACCAGCCATCGGGGTCGATTTGCTCAATGGACCAACCACCTTCTTCTTTCGTGGGATCCTGGTAAAACGAAACATCGTAAGTAACCGTGTGAATAAGTTGGTTGGCCGTGTCGCGCAAGGTTACTTCGCGTCCCGTGCTGGTCAGGTCGGTGGTCGAAATAAGCGAAAGAACGGTTCCGTATTGCAAATAGGCCTCGTAAGCTGCCGATGGCGCCAGAATTACAAAACCGTTGGCGGCCAAAGTGAACGTGGGCAGGGCAATCAACTTTGTCCCGATGGTCAACTCCCAACCGGCAAGGGAAATTGGATAGTTGCGGCGGTTGTACAGTTCCAGATAGTCGTAATCGGCCAACCCCACGGTTGGGCTGGGATCGAAAAATATTTCGTTTATGACTACATCGCCGGGTTCTATGGCTCTGATAATAAGCGTTGTCGAGTAGGTTTCCGTCATGCTGTTCTGACAAAAGTCGCTCAGGTTGGAAACCGTCAACGTATATTCTGTTTCAATGTCTATGCTCTGACTTAAAAGCAGAGTAATCCGGTCTTTTTGCGCATTTAACGTGGCCGAGACAAGGGTAATGCCGGGATTGATGGCGTAGTTTGCCGGGTTTTGGGCCGTCGCAGTGGTTACCTGCTCGCTTACTTCGATTTCGATGGAAGAACGGGTTACAACGGTTACTGAAACAACATCCGGAGCAACATTGTCAATGTTTTCGGCCAAAACCGAATTTACCGTGCCCGGAGTCCCGCCAATGGTGGCCACGCTGGCACGCCAGTTGGATCGCTGCTGGCACCAGCCATCGGGGTCGATTTGCTCAATGGACCAACCACCTTCTTCTTTCGTGGGATCCTGGTAAAACGAAACATCGTAAGTAACCGTGTGAATAAGTTGGTTGGCCGTGTCGCGCAAGGTTACTTCGCGTCCCGTGCTGGTCAGGTCGGTGGTCGAAATAAGCGAAAGAACGGTTCCGTATTGCAAATAGGCCTCGTAAGCTGCCGATGGCGCCAGAATTACAAAACCGTTGGCGGCCAAAGTGAACGTGGGCAGGGCAATCAACTTTGTCCCGATGGTCAACTCCCAACCGGCAAGGGAAATTGGATAGTTGCGGCGGTTGTACAGTTCCAGATAGTCGTAATCGGCCAACCCCACGGTTGGGCTGGGATCGAAAAATATTTCGTTTATGACTACATCGCCGGGTTCTATGGCTCTGATAATAAGCGTTGTCGAGTAGGTTTCCGTCATGCTGTTCTGACAAAAGTCGCTCAGGTTGGAAACCGTCAACGTATATTCTGTTTCAATGTCTATGCTCTGACTTAAAAGCAGAGTAATCCGGTCTTTTTGCGCATTTAACGTGGCCGAGACAAGGGTAATGCCGGGATTGATGGCGTAGTTTGCCGGGTTTTGGGCCGTCGCAGTGGTTACCTGCTCGCTTACTTCGATTTCGATGGAAGAACGGGTTACAACGGTTACTGAAACAACATCCGGAGCAACATTGTCAATGTTTTCGGCCAAAACCGAATTTACCGTGCCCGGAGTCCCGCCAATGGTGGCCACGCTGGCACGCCAGTTGGATCGCTGCTGGCACCAGCCATCGGGGTCGATTTGCTCAATGGACCAACCACCTTCTTCTTTCGTGGGATCCTGGTAAAACGAAACATCGTAAGTAACCGTGTGAATAAGTTGGTTGGCCGTGTCGCGCAAGGTTACTTCGCGTCCCGTGCTGGTCAGGTCGGTGGTCGAAATAAGCGAAAGAACGGTTCCGTATTGCAAATAGGCCTCGTAAGCTGCCGATGGCGCCAGAATTACAAAACCGTTGGCGGCCAAAGTGAACGTGGGCAGGGCAATCAACTTTGTCCCGATGGTCAACTCCCAACCGGCAAGGGAAATTGGATAGTTGCGGCGGTTGTACAGTTCCAGATAGTCGTAATCGGCCAACCCCACGGTTGGGCTGGGATCGAAAAATATTTCGTTTATGACTACATCGCCGGGCTGTGGTGGAGCATAAAACAGTGGAATTGAAGCTGGTATCATAACATTTCCAAGCAGGTCGGCAACATTCGATACGGTTAACAGAACAACCTCCGACAAGGGGAAATTTTGAGTAAATGTTAATTTTACCTGCGAATTTCCAGTATTGATAAATTCAACACTTGCAGGATTACCCAATCCCTCAAGTGAATAATTTGCTGTATTTAAGGCAGTTTCAGCAGATACGGTTTCGTTAAAAGTAACATTGGCACTGTTGATTCCTGTTGCAGTAACTGACAGAGCCACTGGTGGTTCCGTATCGACAACTACATCGCCACAGTAAAGATTATCGAACCAGAGAACCCTTGAGGCACTTAACGTTGCAATGTTAGTGACTATCCCAAAATATTGACCCGTAGTCAAAGTATTGTCCATGGCTGTACCTTGAAGTGTCTCGGCGTTCGTATCCCAGGTATTGTCAATAAAAACAGACCATTGGCCGTCATTGTCCCTGATTATTTTAAACGAACGGGGAACACTGGTAGTTCCATCATCTCCGGAAGGAAACCCGGTATTGATCACCACCGTTTTTGTAGTTCCCTCCTGTCGATAAAGGACAAACTTGTCGCTGGAACTTCCGTCGAAACGTAAATAGTACCCGTTAAAGTTAAGCGTTCCCTTGTAAGCCAAAGGGTCGTTGGTGTCGGACATCAGGACAATAAAAAAGTCGTTGGTGCCACTAACGGACCATCCCCGGCCATCGGCAGCGGAAAAACTCCATTGTCCGTAGGCTCTGTTGGTTTGGGTAAAAAGAGCCGAGCTGCCCGTTGAAGGTTTGCTTCCCAAAACATTGCCGTCGTTTGAGCCTGACAGACTTCCGTCGCCGGATGTGTGCGGAGAGGTCACCTGAAAACCTTCTGTATCGCCAGTCCAAACTGGATTATTTGTAAAATCACCATCGGCAAACGAGTCTGTGACTTGTGCCTTTGTCGTTATGGAAAATAACAAAAATAATAAATACATTGATTTGAACCGGAATTGATTAAATGAATTTGCCATAACTTAGGTTTTATTTAGTTGAATGAGTGGAATTCAATAAAAGGTTCTGTAAAAACCATGAATTGCTTTCGGTGGGAAAGTTAATAATTCCTGCCAATTTGACCAACCTTTTTGGCACGAAAGTGTGGATTTCGGGTAATAAATAGGGCAAATTACTCTTTGGGTTGATTTGAAATTTCTATATTTGCACCCACAATCTATCGTTTGCACAAGCGTTTAGGATTTGTAAAAATTTAAGCCGAAAACAATAACCCCCTTAACCCAGGTAAAATGAAAATTGCAGTTGTTGGTGCCACAGGTTTAGTTGGACAAACCATGTTGAGAGTCCTTGAACAGAGTTCAATAAACATAACCGAGATAATTCCGGTAGCCAGTGAACGGAGTTTAGGGAAAAAAGTAGGTTATAAAGGATTAAGCATTCCTGTTGTTGGAATGCAACAGGCCATTTCGTTACGTCCCTCCATTGCCATCTTTTCAGCTGGGGCAACGGTTTCGAAAGAGTGGGCGCCCAAATTTGCCGAAGCAGGGATTACTGTTATCGACAATTCGTCGGCATGGCGCATGGAAGAAGGAATTGCCCTTGTTGTCCCATCGGTAAACGGCCACGTTCTAACATCCAAGAATAAAATCATTGCCAATCCCAATTGCAGTACCATTCAGATGGTTATGGCCCTTGCTCCGCTGCATCAGGCTTTTGGCATAAAGCGTCTTATTGTTTCGACATACCAATCGGTAACCGGAACAGGGGTTAAGGCAGTTAAACAGTTGGAGAACGAACGTGTTGGGATAAAAGGTGAAATGGCCTATCATTACCCCATCGATGGGAATGTCATTCCCCAGTGTGATGTTTTTCTCGAAAACGATTACACAAAAGAAGAGATGAAGTTGGTACACGAAACCCGCAAAATACTGAATGACCAAACGTTAGCAATTACCGCCACGGCTGTCAGGGTTCCGTCAACCGGAGGGCATTCAGAAAGTATCAATGTTACGTTCCACAACGAATTTGATATTGCCAAAGTCCGGAAATTGCTTCAAGATGCCCCCGCTGTCGAGGTTTTGGACGACCCGAAAACCTATCGGTACCCCATGCCCATTATTTCGGCGGGCACAGACACAGTTTTCGTGGGGCGAATCCGTCGCGATGATTCCTTCCCGAATACGTTAAACCTTTGGGTTGTAGCCGATAACCTCAGAATTGGTGCGGCCACCAACGCTGTTTGGATTGCCGAATATTTGGTAAACAGGGGACTTCTATAGTCAGCGCTTAGTTGCCAAATCGTTGCCTTACAACCTCGAAC
>JBBISE010000075.1:0-15745 GCA_037441445.1 Salinivirgaceae bacterium | reverse complement strand
CGAATATATTGCTGATTTTTTGCAGAGTCCGGGAAAATGCCGAACACGTCAAAAAAATCGATTAAGTAATAAAGCATTGTGATTCATGGTTTTAATATCTGACATTGAAAACGCTCCCCTTTCTTCTTTGGGCAGGGACAACCAGTGAACGGCTTTTGCAATATTAATTGAGGTTAGTGAGGCATTAAACTGAAAGTGAAGTTTATTCTCACTCCTTGCTTGCGAATCGTTAAGTCCCGTAAATTGTTTTCCATCTCGGTATAGGAATTCTATTTGAAAGCGACTCTGATAATATTGCAAAATATCGGAAGCCGTGAGTTCCGTGTCGGTCGAGAAATATAGTTTTATGGATTCTTTACCACTTTGCTTGATGTGTGTCACATGCACTGTCTTGATGTTCCGTTTCAATGATTTGGAATAAACGACAGCCGTATAGGCGATTGACTCATCGTTTTGAAATGCAAGACTAAATTGTTCTTTATCTATGTCGGCAATAATCACTTTTCCCTTGTATTTCTTCGGTCTGCCTTTTTTGCCTGTGGGCGGTTCTTGACTAAGATACTTCAAATCGGCATCATCCTTTAGTCTTCCAATGAAATGCAGATCCATTGAAGCAATCTTGTCAACGAACGTTTTTTTTGAGAACCAGGCGTCCGCTACCAGATATTTGGATATAGATGTCAGCGTGTCTTTTCTTTGGGATAAAATATCAGCATACCATTCGCAAAGGGATTGTTCCTCATCGTTAAGTGAGTGAATTGCTTCTAAATGAAAAGCCGTGTGATTATCAATATCTGTTGCCGCAAGTCCTGCAATTTCAAGACCCCGTTTGGCACTGTTAGCGCAACCTGACCAGTACCAACCAACGCCAGGAGTCTTTTTCCCCGATTTATTTATATAGCTAGGATCGAATGCTATTAGAAACCTCCCACTACCCTGAGAAAGAGTAAGTTCTTTATTGAACAACAGGAAGTCAAACTGCTTTTCAAACTGTTGTCTGAACCGTTGTTCACTAAATTTTCCGTATCTTGCGAGCTGAAGAAAGTTAATTCGCCCCCTGATAGACAGGAAGAGTATAAACGTGTCGAATAGAAACGACCTTCTCCAAAGATTAATTTTTGGCATATTTTTTAAACATTTGTTTATCAATGTCTTGTGTGATATTTGGTCCCTGAGCGTCATAATTTAAACAGATTGTGGTTAATCCGTTAAGTTGCTGATTATCAGGGATTTTACCAAACTTTTCAGCACTTATTTTGTTGAAAATCAAACATTTATGTAAATATTTAACGAACTATTGAATATTTTACAGGTAGAAAACATTTTAACACTCAGAACACCTATCAAATAACTGATTATAAATATTAAGCCGTTGTTTTGTATGTTTTCTCATTAACAGGCTAAGCGCGAACGATTGCCTTCAAATAAAGAATACATTGCAATGATGCTGAAATAGTCCGTGCGCAGGTAACTCCATTGTTCAAAATTTTACTTCACAAGATGGATTTCCTGTTTATCAAGCAAACCTTTGTCTCCGAAAAAGGACATTTTAACCTTATTACGATTTTTTATCGTTATAAAAACATATACTTTGACATTTTTTACTATATTTAGGCATTGATAATAGAGCAGATGACAAATTCGGAAACTAAAAATTATAATAAGCTATGAGCTACTTGAAATTTGAAAAGAGCCAGTTGATTAACCTTGAATTTGCACTTAAACGCGAGTTTATACGCACTAACCGTTCCGGCGCTTACGGGAGTACGACTGTTATTAATTGTAATACACGAAAGTATCATGGGTTGCTGGTTTGCCCTTTACAAGATGGAGAAGGCGAAAAGCATGTTCTGCTTAGCATGGTGGATCCAACTATTGTTTTTAATAAATACGAATTTAACCTGGGCATCCATAAATACAGTGGAGGGGTTTACGAACCCAAAGGACACAAATACATTGAAGCGTTGGAAACAGATGCCCTGCCACGTGTTATATATGACATAGGTGGTGTAAAACTAGCCGTAGAACAGGTTCTAGACGACGAAGATTTTAGGGTTCTTCTTAAATACACCGTTTTAGATACGCCAAAACCTATTACACTCCGCCTAAAACCGTTTTTGGCATTCCGCAATATTCATGAGCTTTCTAAAGCCAATATGAATGCCAATGTCCGTCCAGAGATGGTCGAAAATGGCATCAGGATAAAGATGTATGAGGGTTTTCCTCATTTGTACATGCAAGTCAACAAGGCACCCGATTTTGTGCATATGCCTGATTGGTATTACAATTTCGAGTATCAGGAAGAGCAGGAACGTGGATATCCGTTTAAAGAAGATTTATTCAGTCCCGGATATTTTGAACTATCCATGCATAAAGGCGAATCGATTGTTTTTGTAGCCGGTACCGAGCCCTTGGCAATTTTGAAGATAAAACGCCGGTTTACTTCTATAGAGGAAAACAGGGTTCCCCGCATAAATTTCGAAAACTGTTTATACAACGCAGCCCAGCAATTCATTGAAAAACACAAAAGAAGCACCTTGCTTATTGCTGGGTTCCCTTGGTTCGATTCCCGTAGCCGTGATACTATGATTGCCACTCCGGGTTTAACCTTGTCATTGACTTACCGGCAGGCGCTTATGGATATTCTGGACACAGCATTGAGAAAATTAAACAATGGACTTTTTCCACAGACGCTAAATGCAAACAGGCCTGAACAATGTAAAAGCGTTGATACTCCGTTGTGGTTTATTTATGCAGTGCAGCAACTTCAGGATTTTGTTTCCTTCGATTTGATGATACAAAAATATTGGAACCCAATAAAATCCATTTTAGACAGCTACTTTACAGGTACTGAATGCGATATAAAAATGACCGACCATTGCCTGATATACATGGGGCTCGATGATAACCCGCAAACATGGATGGATGCCATGGTTAAAGGCAAACCAGTGACACATCGTAAAGGTTACGCGGTTGAAGCTAATGCACTTTGGTACAATGCTATTTGTTTTGCATTGGAAATTGCTAAAAAGCTGGATGAAAAAGATTTTCTTAAGAAATGGGAACATATTCCTGCTGTAACACAGCAAACGTTTATCAGTAAATTCTGGGTTTCCAATGGAAATTACCTTGCTGATTTTTGTACAACCCACCGACAGGATGCCAGCATCCGTCCAAACCAGATTATTGCTGCGGCCCTCCCCTACTCGCCGTTAACGGACAATCAAAAAGTGGATGTAATCAATTGTGTGAAACATAAATTGTTGACAAAGAAAGGATTAAGAACCCTAAGTCCGGCAGATGCACGATATAAACCATACTTCCTTGGCTCGCCCGAAGATAGGGAAAGAGCCTACCACCAAGGAACAGTCCATCCCTGGTTACTGGAATTTTATGCAAAAGCCTTGGTTTCAGTCTATAAGAAAGACGCCTTGCCCGAATTGAATAAAATATTTTTCAATTTTGAGGAAGATATGCTCATCGCCGGAATTGGGACAATAAACGAAGTTTTTGACGGAGATCCTCCTCACCAACCGCGGGGAGCCATTTCGCAGGCGTGGAGTGTTGCCGCACTTTTACAAATAAAAATGCTGATGGACAAACTAATTACAAACCAGATTAAGTAGTCAAAAAAAACAATAGCTCAAATAAATACGAACCAAAGCTCAAAACAAATAGATTCATGAAGGTATTAATGTTTGGGTGGGAATTTCCACCCCATATTGCAGGAGGTTTAGGAACAGCCTGTTATGGCCTAACCAAAGGTTTGGCCTACAACGGAGTAAAAGTCCATTTTGTAGTTCCAAAGGCCTATGGTGACGAAGATCAGAGCCAAATAACCTTACATTCAGCCGAAGGAGTTGAGTTCAGCGAACGAAACTTCAGTTTTGGAAGATATTACGAACAAATGCGCTATTTCGAAATTGGTTCGAACATTATACCCTATTTATCACCTGAGGAATTTGAAATACTTGTAACCGAAGAAGATGCCAGAGATGTCACCAAAACAGAAAAGATGCTTGGGCAGAAATTCAAATTCTCAGGTGCTTATGGAAAAGATTTAATGTTGGAAGTAAGCCGCTACGCCATGGTAGCATCGGTCATTGCCAGGCAGCTGGACTTTGACCTGATACATGCTCATGACTGGCTTACCTACGCCGCAGGTGTTGCGGCCAAAAGGGCCACAGGAAAACCTTTAGTTGTTCACATGCACGCCACAGAATTTGACCGCAGTGGCGAGAACGTAAACCAACAGGTTTACAACATCGAGCGAATGGGGATGAGCGAAGCCGATTTGGTCATTTCCGTCAGCAATTTCACCCGTCAGATAGTAATTAACAAGTACGGAATTGATCCTGAAAAAGTAATAACTGTACACAATGCAGTGGAAGCCGACGAACGCGAACGCGAGCAGTATAAAAGAAATGTTCCGGAAAAAATAGTTACGTTTTTGGGCAGGATTACATTCCAAAAGGGCCCTGATTATTTTGTCCAATCGGCCATTAAGGTATTACAGAAAGATCCCAACGTTCGATTTGTCATGGCTGGTTCGGGCGATATGTTAAACCGAATAATCCAACAAGTGGCAGCGCTTGGGGTTGCGGACAAATTTCATTTTACCGGTTTCCTTAAAGGCCCCGAGGTTACGAAAATGTTTGCCATGAGCGACGTTTATGTCATGCCATCTGTTTCGGAACCATTCGGGATTTCTCCACTTGAAGCTATGCGTAGCAATGTTCCGGTAATTATCAGCAAGCAATCGGGTGTTTCCGAGGTTTTGAAACACGCAGTCAAAGTTGATTTTTGGGATACCGATGCCATGGCAGACGCCATTTATGGATTGCTCCACTATAAAGCACTTTCCAAAATGTTCAAAAAACTAGGAAAAGATGAAGTGGACAACCTAAAATGGGACAATTCGGCAGCTAAAGTCAAAAACGTCTATGAAGAAGCCTTGGCAAGAGCCGGAAGGTATTAGTAACTAAAAACAAACACGAACAAAAAAATATAAAACGATGAAAAAAATCTGTCTTTATTTTCAGGTTCATCAGCCATACAGGCTTAGAACCTATCGTTTTTTCGACATTGGCCATAATCACAACTATTTTGACGACTACGCCAACCGGAACTATATGCGGCGAATTGCAGAAAAATGCTATCTGCCCACAAATAATCTGTTGCTTGAGCAAATAAACAAACATCAAGGGAAATTCAAAGTAGCGTTCTCCCTCTCGGGGATATTTCTGGATCAAATGCAACAGTACGCCCCGGATGTTTTGGAATCGTTTCAAAGACTGGCTCAAACCAAACAGGTCGAGTTTTTGGCCGAAACTTATACCCATTCGCTAGTGGCGTTGAAAGATAAAACAGAGTTCCTGGATCAGGTTACCCAACATAGCAAGAAAATTGAAGAACTTTTTGGATACAAACCAAAAACCTTCCGAAACACCGAATTAGTGTTTTCTAACGAAATTGGTGCTGATGTTTTCGAACTGGGCTATAGCAGTGTCCTGGCTGAGGGAGCAAAGCACATTTTGGGATGGAGAAGTCCTAACTTTTTATACGTCAATCCAATATGCCCTAAACAAAAAGTATTACTGCGTAATTACAAGTTAAGCGATGATATTGCATTCCGTTTTTCGGACAGAAATTGGGATCAATGGCCCCTGACTTCAGAGAAGTATGTATATTGGCTACGTCATGTCGATCCCAAAGAAGAAATAATCAATCTCTTCATGGATTACGAAACATTTGGGGAACACCAACCCGCGGAAACGGGCATTTTCGATTTTCTTAAACATCTGCCCGATGAAGTATTAAAACACAAAGATCTTGAATTTGTGACACCGGCAGAAGCGGTCAAAGATTTGCAGCCAATTTCTCCTATTAATATCCATCACCCCACTTCATGGGCTGACGAAGAAAGAGATTTAACAGCCTGGTTAGGTAACGAGCTACAACAGGATGCCTTTAACAAATTGTATGAAATGCAGGATTTCATAAATAACCATAACGATCCGGAAATTAAAAAAATATACCGATATTTGCAGACGAGTGACCATTTCTATTACATGTCAACCAAATGGTTTTCCGATGGCGAAGTACATAAATATTTCAACCCCTTCGGGTCACCCTACGAGGCATATATAAATTTCAGAAATGTACTTAATGATTTTATGTTGTACACCGGATTCACCTTCGATGTCCGACACGAACTCGAAAGATTAACCAAGATCAATAGAAGACAAGAAGAAATAATACGTGAATTAAGGCTCATAGCCGGAGCAGCTCAAAAAACAAAATCGATAAAGAAACCAACTACAAAAACAAAAACTTTGACCGCGACCAAAACGACAACCAACAAAAGAGAGGAAACCAAAGAAGTTAAAGAAACCAAAGAAGCAAAACCCAAAACAAAAGCAACCAAAATAAAAGCTACCACCAATAAAGATAAATCAAAAAAAACGACAAAGTAATTATGGTATAAACCAAATAAAACATCCGTATTTCTGTCAGGAAAGACAGAGAACGGGTTTTTATTGAATTTATTAACCCATGTATAACCTAAACATTCAACAAATGAACATTGGGAACAAAAAACCGGAATTTATATTTGAAACAAGTTGGGAAGTTTGTAATAAAGTTGGAGGAATCCATACGGTAATCAGCACAAAATCCCTGGCCTTGGCCAATGAGGTGGATGCAAAAATCATTTATATAGGGCCCGACAATGCACGACAGTCTGCATTACACCCTGAATTTAAAGAAGATAAGAGTCTTTACACTACTTGGGTTAACCATGCACGGCGTCATGGTTTCAGGGTCAGAATGGGATATTGGCAAATTCCGGGGAAACCCGTTGCCATGCTCATTGACTACACACCCCTGATTGTCAAAAAAGACGCAATTTTTACTGAATTATGGGAAACCTACAAATTAGACTCAATTTCAGGAAGTTGGGATTTTATTGAACCAGCACTTTTTGGTTATGCCGCTGGTCAGGTAATCGAGAACTTTTGCCGATTCAACTTATCACCCAGACTAAATGTGGTGGCACAGTTTCACGAGTGGATGACAGCATCAGGAATATTGTACATTGAAAAATACATCCCTTATATCTGCACAATATTTACCACTCACGCAACTGTTGTTGGGCGTTGTATAGCAAGCAATTACCAGCAATTATACAAAAACATAAAAGAATTCAACAGCGATGTTAAAGCCCATGAATTTAACGTTATTGCAAAACATTCCATTGAAAAAATTGCAGCAAACGTGGCTGATTCGTTCACCACTGTAAGTTCTCTTACGGCTGAAGAATGCAAATATTTTCTTGATAAAGAGATAGACATCGTTACTCCCAATGGATTTGAGAATAATTTTGTACCTAAAGATGCTGTTTATCCTACCCTCAGAAAACAAGCCCGCGAGAAAATATTTCACATAGCAGAAACCCTTACTAACCAGACTTTTGGGAACGACACACTGATTGTAGTCAATTCCGGCAGGTACGAATTCAGAAACAAAGGAATCGATGTTTTTATTGATTCTATTGCAAACCTAAGAAATGAAAGTACGTTAAAGAGAAAAGTACTGGCTTTGATCCTTGTTCCCTCGAATCACGATGGCCCTCGTTATGATTTAATGCAAAAACTGAATAATAAAGAACAAACAGCGCTTTCAAATCCCTTTTTAACACACAACCTTCACGATTTTTACCACGATCAATCCATCAGGAAAATTAATGAATGCGGCCTGAATAACCCGGCTGACGTGTCGGTTATATTTGTTCCATGTTACTTGAACGGCGAGGACGGCATTTTTAATATAGATTATTACAACCTGCTTATTGGCGCAGATTTAACGGCATTTGCTTCGTACTACGAACCATGGGGATATACTCCACTCGAGTCATTAGCCTTCAAAATTCCAACCATAACAACCTCATTATCAGGATTTGGTCAATGGATTAGAGACAAGGTTAACGACATTACCGATGGGGCCGTAGTCATTGAACGGACAGAAGATAATGTGCAACAAGTAATTCAGGAAATAACTTCAACAATTTTAAAATTTAGTACATTGGACGAAAATAAAACCGCTGCGGCACGCGATAACGCCGGGAAATTAGCAAATTCGGCAACATGGAAAGAGTTTATTAAATACTATTCAGATGCCTATAGCATAGGTATCAGCAAAAACGTTGAGAGATACAAGCCCTCTGAACAAACACCTTTACTCCGCGAAAGTTTTGAAGGGATTAAGGCCCTCTCCAACGATCCAACCTGGAAAAGAATGAGGATTCTTACCAACATCCCAAAATCCATCGAAGGATTAGTACAGTTGTCAATGAACGTTTGGTGGTCGTGGAACTATGAAGCCAGCCAACTATTCAAATTTATTGACCGGGAGTTGTGGTTTAAATCGAAAAAGAACCCCATTGTCCTCCTAAATAACATTTCCCAGGAACGTTTGCTGGAAATTGAACATGACCCAACATTTAATGAAATGTATAAACATGTAATGGAGATGTTTCACAATTACATGTCGGAAAAACAAAATCCATCGCCCTCGGTTGCCTATTTTAGCATGGAATACGGGTTGAATGACAACATCAACATCTATTCCGGTGGATTGGGAATCCTTGCGGGTGACTACTTAAAAGAGGCCAGCGACTCGTATGTTAACCTTACCGCGGTTGGTCTTTTATACAGAAAAGGATATTTCACACAGCAGTTGACACTCAATGGGGAGCAAATTGTATTTCTTGAAGATCAGAATTTCAACAATGTTCCTTTAACCCCTGTAAGAGATAAGGACGGGAATCTTTTGTTAATCACTGTCTATATGCCCGCCCGAACGGTAAAACTCAGGGTCTGGGAAATTGCTGTTGGCCGCATTAAATTGTACTTATTAGACTCGGACTTAGAAGACAACAACGAAATAGACCGCACTATTACACACCAACTCTATGGTGGCGATTGGGAAAATCGCCTGAAACAGGAGGTTGTGCTTGGCTTTGGCAGTATCCGGTTGCTGAACGCCTTGGGTATTGAGTGCGAAGTGTATCATTGCAACGAAGGACACGCTGCTTTCACGAACCTAGAGAGGATGTGTAACCTGATAGAATCGAAGCATCTGAGTTTTGAAGAGGCTTTGGAAGTTGTAAGGCACTCCAGTTTATTTACCACGCACACACCTGTTCCTGCAGGACATGACGCATTTTCGGAGGAACTGATGCGTATGTATATCCGCCATACGCCTGACCGACTCAGAATTACCTGGGATCAGTTTATGAACCTTGGACGATGGAATCCTGACCGCCATGACGAGAAGTTCTCAATGAGCGTACTCGCTTCAAATTTATGTCAGGAGATCAATGGGGTTAGCATGTTGCACGGAAAAGTATCGCGCGATATGTTCCAGAACCTATACAAAGGCTACTTCCCCGAAGAACTTCATGTTGGACACGTTACCAATGGCGTACACTATGCAACCTGGACTGCAAAAGAATGGCGTCAATTATATGAATCGACATTTGGCACTGATTTCATCAAACACAATTGCGATCCCACATGCTGGGAAAAAATCCATGATGTTGACGACAGTCTTATTTGGGAAAACAGACAGGTGCTTCGTAAAAAGTTGGTAGAATATATTAAAGATCGTTACCGTAACAACTGGATTAAACGTAACGACAATCCAAAGCGTTTACAAAAAGTGCTTGATGCCATTGACGAAAAGGCATTGACCATTGGTTTTGCCCGGAGGTTTGCTACTTACAAACGTGCAAATTTACTGTTCAATGATTTGGAACGGCTGTCAACACTTTTAAACAACCCAGACCGTCCGGTGCAATTTATTTTTGCCGGAAAAGCCCATCCCAATGACCGACCTGGCCAGGATCTGATAAAGCAAATCGTTGAAATTAGCCGACGACCAGAGTTTATTGGAAAAATAATTTTTATTGAAAACTACGATATCCAATTAGCCAAGCGCTTAGTAAAAGGTGTTGACATTTGGCTTAATACCCCTACCCGACCGTTAGAAGCATCGGGAACCAGCGGACAGAAAGCCACCCTAAACGGTGTGCTCAACTGTAGCGTTCTTGATGGCTGGTATCTGGAAGGTTATCGCGAAGGAGCCGGTTGGATGTTGACCGATAAACAAACCTATTCGAACCACGATTTCCAAAATGAATTGGACTCACTGGATTTGTACAATTTGCTGGAAAATCAGATAATCCCCTTATTTTATAAACGTGATGACAGGGGACTTCCACACGATTGGATTAAAACCATTAAAAACAGTATTGCACAAATAGCGCCCCATTACACAACAAGTCGCATGATTTATGACTATTTGAAACAATACTACAAACCATTGGCTGAACGTTACAACCAGATTATAGCCGACGACTATTCGAAAGCAGCCCGGTTAGCATCATGGAAAAAACAAATAACAAACCGATGGGATCAAATTGAGGTGATTTCCATTGACTTCCCCGACACGACCAAGAAAGAATTCAGACTGGGAAAACCTTATCAGGGCGAAGTTGTGCTCGACTTGAAAGACATTCTTCCTGATGAAGTTGGAGTTGAGGCTGTTATAACCCGAACCAATGCCGAGGGTGTAAGACAGATTGAATGTTCATATGAGCTGGAGTTGACAAAAAACATGGATACAATGGCCTTTTATTCCATTAGTTTTAACCTTACCACCCCTGGTATGTTTGAATATGCCTTGAGAATATTCCCAAAACACCCAGAAATGATTCACCGGATGGACTTCAACCTTGTACGCTGGATTTAGTAATAACGTATATTAACGTCAGTGCACAAATTAATAAAGCAATCAAATGGTGAAATAAACTGTTTGGTTGCTTTTTCTTTTAAATAATAATTATCAATTATAGTAATATTGTTTTCTCCAAAATTACCACCATTTCGATATTTGGAATAGCATTGTACAATTTTCATCCACACACTATGCCAAGACTAGACAATGAAACCAAAGAACGCATTAAGGAACTTAGCCATAAAGACCTACAGGACATTGTTTTACGATTTGCCTCGAAAGAGAAAACCGTTTATGACTACATTCTTGTAACCTACCTGAATCAGGAAAGTGGTGAGCAGGAATTATTCGAGGCAGCAAAGACGGATTTAGACATCTTGTTCTCGAAAAGCTACAAAGGGTTTTCGCAGGAATTGCGATTGGCTAAAATGCTGAGTGCTTGTATTAAAAGAGTGAATGAATTTACAAAGGTATCAAACAACAAAGTCTTAGAGGCCGAATTACTCTTGTTCGTTCTTCGGGTTCCCTTTTCGCTATCCACCAGGTTATTTGGAACCTGTTTTACACAGTATGACACCAAGGTGGCCATGATTGTTAAAAGGTTAATAACCCTTGTAAACAAAGGACTGCATGAAGATTACAGGATTGAATACGTTGACACAATAAACAAATACCTGAGCATTTTGCACCGAATGTCAAACCATATAAACATGGTTTATGGCATGCCGGAAAAGATTGAAATTTGATTTTCTTAGAATCTCACTGAAAGCATCATCAACAACAACACGAAAATATTTCGGGATGGGTCTTAGAAAAATGCTCTGGAAAATTTCTCCTAGCATAATGCTCTATTCAACAATTTACAACCCCAACAACTCCCCCTCAGCAAAGGCGGTTTGCGCCAACATTTGGTAGGGGTTCTCAATCAACAATTTGATTTTCAGAAGAAAGCCAACCGATTCGCGTCCGTCGATCAGACGGTGATCGTAGGAAAGGGCAACATACATCATGGGACGGATAACTACTTGACCGTTAAGGGCAACGGGGCGTTCCTGAATGGTGTGCATGCCCAGAATGCCTGTCTGTGGCGGGTTTAGGATTGGGGTACTTAGAAGCGAACCAAACACACCGCCGTTGGTGACGGTAAAAGTTCCCCCTTTTAACTCATCTAAAGTTATTGTCCCTTTCCGGGCTTTGTCGGCAACAAGGGCTATTTCGGTTTCCAATTGCGCAATTCCTTTTGTTTGGGTTTGTCGGATTACAGGAACCATAAGACCCTTGGGGGTTTGCACGGCAATGCCTATATCGGTGTAGTTGAAATAGACAATATCGTCGCCGTCAATCATAGCGTTAACACTGGGGAATGCTTTCAGGGCAAGGGTTGCCGCTTTGGCAAAAAACGACATGAAGCCCAACTTAACCCCGTGTTTTTCCTGAAACTGGGTTTGCCAGGTTTTTCTGAGTTGTATCAGATTCGACATATCAATTTCATTGAAAGTGGTAAGCATGGCCGTTTGATTCTTTACAGCCACCAACCGTTCGCTCACCTTTTTCCGAAGGTTGCTCATGGGTTTGCGTTCTTCCCAGGGCCAGTCCTGTTTTTGGTCAGGATTAGTGGGGCTTTCCGCCGAAAGGGCTTCTGTAACATGCCTGGCTCCAATACGTTGCAACACATCGTGCGTGGAAAGGTTGTGTTCCTGCATCATTTTCCGGGCTAAGGGAGTGGTTTTCAATGGTGTTTCTGGGACTTGGGCCGGAACATCCACTTTGGCCTCCGGGTTTTTGGCCAAAGACGGGGCGGTTACCGTTGGTATAACTTCTGCCTCAGGTTGCTGGGCAGAATCGATGGTGCAGGCAAGCGAGTGAACAGCAACAGGCTTGCTTACCTGTGCCACAATTTTTATTTGCCCCGATGCCGGCGATACCAGTGTCAGCGTGGCTTTCTCCGATTCAATCTCGGCCAAATCCTGATTTTGCTCTACCCTGTCGCCATCGGCAACCAACCATTTTACAATTTCTACAGTCGAAATGGACTCTCCCGGCGATGGAACTTTTACCTCTATAATCATAACATGTTGTCTTTTAGCTGCATTAAATACTCACGTTGTTTTAAAATCCGTACCCGTTCTTTGCCCGATACGCATTGCAATCCGCAATATTTCAACTTGCGTTCGCAGGTACAGGGTTTGAATACTTTCTGGACAATTTCCTGCTGCTCCAGTTTGTGAATTGCCTGTAATCCCACAGCAGTTGTAGCTGTTCTGCGCCGAGCCACTACTTTCAATTCGGGAAGGTTAATCTGGTCGCGGATAAAATTCCAGGCTCCCATATTTTCGGGCTCTTCCTGCACCCATAGCCATATCAGGGCCGAATGGTATTTTTTTATCAGGGCTTCCACATGATCCTTTGGAAAGGGGTAAAGTTCTTCGATGCGAATAAGGGCAACATCGCTGGCCTGAAGCTTCTCTTTTTCTGCCAACAAATCGAAATAGATTTTTCCGGTGCAAAAAACAACACGGGTAACTTCTCCCTGCGTTTCCGGATCATCAATTACCGGTTCGAAAGCGCCGTAAGCCAGTTGATCGAGTGTCGATACCACTTTTGGGTGTCGCAACAGGCTTTTAGGGGTGAACAGAACCAGTGGAACACGGAAATTTCGTTTCATTTGTCGCCTTATGAGGTGAAACAGGTTGGCCGGCGTGGTGCAGTTAGCCACACTCATGTTTTCGTCGGCAGCAAGAGCCAGAAACCGTTCCATGCGGGCACTGGAATGCTCGGCCCCTTGACCTTCGTAACCATGAGGAAGATAAAGGGTAAGACCATTCATATTTCCCCACTTTTCGCCCGCCGAGACAATGTATTGGTCGATAATAACCTGGGCCGTATTGACGAAATCGCCAAACTGGGCTTCCCAGATTGTCAGGGTTTCGGGTGACGCTAAGGCGTGGCCATATTCGAACCCCAAAACACCGTATTCGCTTAGCAAACTATTGTAAACCTGAAATTTGGTAAATCCAAGCTTCTCGCGCAACGCGAATATCCGTCGCTCGCTGTTTTCGTCCAAAACGGCGGCATGACGATGCGAGAATGTTCCCCGAACACTGTCCTGTCCACTAATTCGGACTCCAAAACCTTCTGACAGCAGGGTTGCATAAGCCAATTGTTCGGCCAAAGCCCAGTCGGCTTTGTTTTTTTGAGCCAAATCGACACGTTCCTGCTTAATTTTCAATGTCTTGCGAAACAAACCATCCGATTCGGAAAAGCTATTGGCTTTAATGGCAAAATCAGTTAGTTTTTGCTTATCGAACCTTGTATCAACGGGTTGTCCAAACGATGCCAAAGTCGGAAAACGGAAATTTTGCCAGGCGTGAGCCATAAAAGGGCGCATGTTCACCGTTTTGTTCTGTTGGCTTTGGGCAAACTCTTCTTCTAAATGGATTTCGAACCGTTTATGTTCGTTTTCGATATATTCTGCATCCACCGATTGTTCCGCAATCAGTTTTTTTGCATAGATTTCAGCCGGGTTTGGATGCTGTGCAATAGCCTTGTAAAGAGCGGGTTGGGTAAAACGCGGCTCATCGCCTTCGTTGTGACCGTGTTTGCGGTATCCCAACAAGTCGATGAAAACATCGCGGTGCCATTTTTGGCGAAACTCAATGGCCAGTTCAAGAACATAAACCAGAGATTCAAGATCATCGGCATTAACGTGGAAAACAGGACTTTGAGTTACTTTAGCCACATCGGTACAATAAGTCGATGAGCGTGCTTCAGTATAATTTGTAGTAAACCCAACCTGGTTGTTAATGACCAAATGAAGGGATCCACCGTTTGTATATCCCTCAAGGTTAGCCATTTGCACCGTTTCATACACCACACCCTGGGCAGCAACCGCCGAATCGCCATGAATGACAATGGGCAACACCTTATCGAAATTACCATCGTGTTTGTGTCCTATCAGGGCACGCGCAACCCCCTGTGCCACCGGCGTGACCGTTTCAAGGTGCGATGGATTGGGCAGCAAATGTACATCGGCGCGTTTTTTTGCATGGGTAATAAAACTGTTGTTGTAGCCCATGTGGTATTTTACGTCGCCCACGTTAAGGCCATCGGCAAACGATATTGCATTAAATTCGGTAAAAATATCGCGATGCGGTTTTTTCAGGATATTGGCCAACACATTTAACCGTCCGCGGTGCGCCATACCAATAACAAACTCTTCTATTCCCTTGGTTGAACCAAACTCAATTAATTGATCCATAAGTGGAACCAACCCCTCTCCCCCTTCGAGCGAAAAACTTTTCTGCCCTGGGAACTTGCGAACAATAAACTGTTCGAATGCCACGGCCTGGTTCAGGTGCATGAAAAGATGCTTTTTTTCGTCGATGCTGAAATCGCGACGGCATTTTTGGCCTTCAATCCGGGTTTCAATCCAACGGACAACATCTACGTTTCTCACAAACTTATATTCCACACCAATAGACTGACAGTAAGTCTGTTCCAAATGGCTAACAATCTCTTTCAAAGGGGATCGAGGTAGGCCAATGAGTTTTGCTGCCTCGAACGGGGTTTCCAAATCGGTCTCTGAAAGGTCGAAATTACGCAAATCGAGGGTAGGCGAATACTTTCGTCGTTGCCTTACGGGATTGGTTTTTGTAAAAAGATGCCCTCGTTTGCGGTAACCTTCTATAAGATTTACTACGTTAAACTCCTTACTGGCAACCATTTGCGATGGCTTGAAATCGGACTTCGAAAAATCAAAGCCTTCGAAAAAGTGTCTCCAACCGGGTTCAACCAATTCGGGGTTATGTTGATATTGCTGATAAAGGGCATCAAAGGCCTGAGGATCAATGTTTCCAATAAACGATGTATGTTTCATATGTTTATAATTTTTCGATTTACGGCCATATGGAACTTCATGCCGACTTTAATCATGCTCTTGTGTGTCGAA
>JBBISE010000074.1:0-15844 GCA_037441445.1 Salinivirgaceae bacterium | reverse complement strand
AAAGTCGGGAAATCTTAAACTTTACACCCAACAACGTGGTGAAACTTTACAGTTAGTTGCTTATTTTATAGTTATTTGGGGGCTAACCGGTGATGTTTTCAAACGCTTCGATGTCCTGACTTCAGCTAATCAGGCTCAATCCTACGCGTTCAGTTACGATAAACAGCCTCTGGCCATGCTGTTAAAAAGAATAATGTATGAGTTTTTTGCCTCGTTGGTGGCCGAAGGCACTTTTATTCTGTATGCTTTGATCCTGCCTGTCTTTTTTACTGGTAAATGGAAAGAGGCTCTTAAAGTTGATAGTTCTTTCTCTTTGTTTTTTATTTCATCGCTTGTGCTTCTATTGTCGGCAAATTTCATATGTTTATAATTTTTCGGTTTACGGCCATATGGAACTTCATGCCGACTTTAATCATGCTCTTGTGTGTCGAAAAATCGGTTGTCGGCATGGGCGTTTCATGACAATAAGCCCTTTTTCCTATCATCCGGTGCCGCTTGACCCTCGCCATACGTTGTTTATTATACCCATTTCGGCAATTGCAGCATCGTTTGTTTTAAGAGATTTTCTATTTCAGAACAAAAAAAGCATCACACTAGCTCTGATTCTTGCAGCTACATCAATAGCGGCCTATTTCGCAAAAGAGTCGGTATTTTATGGTTTGTTTTTACCAGCATTTGCACTCATTTTAGCGTATTCGATGGTAAACAGAATTACCAAAATGCGAACAATGTTCCTTGTTTTGTTTGCTGTGATTTTGGCAGTTACACCATACAGATTTTTTGTTTACTCGCGTTACAACGTCCGCTATAATCTTCAGAAAGAAATCGTATTAGAACATTTTGTCCAGACGAAGGAAAATGCCGTAGTTTTTACCGATCCCATGCAAGCAAATGTTGGCAACTATTATCTTGAATTTGACACTACCGGTCATTGCAAATTTGTAAATTACGTAACACTTTCCGATACGAACTGCAATCCCCAGGTTCAAAAATATTTATTTCTTAATTTTCATACCCAGTTCTATTCCAACACTCTGAACAAAAAGCCGTTTTTTGCTAAAAACATTGACAGTACCTACACTTTGGTATTTGAGAATAAAAAACACGGGATTTACATGTACAAGATTCCCAAAGTAATTATTCCCGAAATATCGGGTTATAAAATGGCTGAAAGCAAGAATGACTTTGAGGTTCGCCATGAAAATTGGACATACAATGAAAATAATCGGGAGACAGAAATGCACTTTTCCGGTAAATACTCATCGCGCCTTGAGGAATTTTCAGCAACCTTTCGTTTGCCCTTAGATTCAGCAATTCAGTTGGGAGTGGAAAGAATTTTCATTAAATGCAACCTGCATTTTTTATGTGCCAACAAGGCGGGATTTTCGCTCGTGTTTGTTGTCGAAAATGAGTCTGGAAGTCAATTCTGGGAGGGAAAAAATATTGACAACGAAATCCGCGTTTTGGAAAAGTGGAACCATACCAAATTCGAAACAGTGATAGATGCACGCAAAATCACGCCAGGTTCAGTCTTGAAAGTATATGTTTGGAATCCACAAAAGGGGTTGGCTTACATTGATGATTTCGAGATACAGGTATATGGACTGAAATAAATTGTCCGTTTTACTGTGCCAGCAATGCCGCACCCACAATTCCCGCATCGTTTTTCAACGAAGCCGCTACAACGGGCGTTTTCAACGACAACTGGTTTTCGAATTTATCAAATCGTTTGCTGGTGCCACCGCCAATAATAAACAGTTCGGGATAAAACAAGCTTTCAAGGTAGTTTAAATATTCATTAAAGCGTTTTCCCCACTCTTGCCACGAAAGGTCTTCCTTTTTCCGGATAGAATCGGCGGTATATTTTTCCCCTTTCAGTTTGTTTTTCATGTAAACATGTCCAAGCTCCGAATTGGGAATCAGTACGCCTTTGTTAAACAGTGCCGAACCAATCCCTGTGCCAACGGTCAGAAAAATAGCAAATCCACGAAAATCTTTAACCGAACCAAATTTCAGTTCGGCAAAGCCAGCAGCATCAGCATCATTATAAAGGCTCACCGGACAACCGGTTGCTTGAGAAAAAAGTTGGCTTGCGTTTACACCAATAAAGCTCTTGTCAATATTAGCAGCCGTTTTAACTACTCCGTTCATAACAACCGCAGGGAATCCACATCCAATGTTCCCCTTCCACTGGAAATGCTCGGTTGTTTTTTTTACCGTTTCTACAACTTCCTCAATGGTAGCAGGTTGTGATGTTTCTATTCTATAACGCTCGCCAATAAACTCACCTGTTTGCGTGTTTACTATGGCTCCTTTTATGGCCGATCCTCCAATATCGATTCCCAGTGTTTCCATGATTGTGCTATTTTTTGTTCATCGAACTAAAGTAGCAATTTTCGTCGGGTAATTGACAGAAAAGAACTGAAAATTGTGCTTTGATTCGTGTCTTTCTTTCTAAGAATCAGTCAGACAGAATTTTAACGATTCATATCGACAATTTGCCCGGTTTTCACACCAAACAGTACGATTTTTTGTGGGTTTTCCCTACCTTAGCACCCAAAATAAACCTATTAATTATGGTAAAGCACATTGTACTATGGCGTTTAAAAGAGAGCGCCTGCGGAAACACAAAGGAGCAGAATGCTGCAATAATCAAACAGCGGCTTGAGGCGCTACAAACAGTAATTCCGGGAATCCTGAAAATGGAAGTTGGGTTCGACTTCTCGGCAACTGACATGAGTGCCGATGTTGTTTTGTACTCCGAGTTCGAATCGCGCCAGGCATTGGAAAACTACCGTGTACATCCGGAGCATGTCGAGGTTGCTGCGTTTGTTAAAGAGGTGAGAACAGAACGTCGGGTGGCCGATTATGAACGTTAAGCCCATGAACTTTCTATATTGCCCCAAATGCGGCATCCGCCGCTTCCTCCTGAAAAACAGCCGTGGCGAAACTGTTTTGGTACACGTGACCACCAATTACGAAATTGTTCCGGCCAAAGAAGGAGAAACCATAGAAGGCTTTGATACTGATACGCTCTACTGTCTGGGTTGCTCCTGGACGGGGAGTGTTGATGAGTTGAGGAGGCTAAAGTAGAGCTATAGCGCTACAAATCATCAGGGAAACAAACATTTTTAGCCTCATCATCAGAATCAAGGTTCCCGAAACTCAAAAATCATATCCCTGTCAGGCATAAAGTTGGTTTTGCTCCAAAAATAAATCAGGTGTAAAAAAACCTTCCAAAGATTTTTTTACACCTGATTCAGGAGAATTTCTTTTATAGGCGGCCTCTACTTCTTCACCAGCGAAATACACAACTCCTTCAACTGCTCGGCACTGATTTCCGACGGGGCATCCATCATGACATCGCGGCCCGAATTGTTTTTGGGGAAAGCAATAACATCGCGAATGGAGTCCAAGCCGGCAAAAAGGCTTACCAAACGGTCGAAACCAAGGGCAATGCCGGCGTGTGGCGGAGCGCCGTATTTGAAAGCGTTCATCAGGAAACCAAACTGATATTCAGCCTGTTCGGGTGTGAAGCCCAGGAGCGAGAACATTTTCGCCTGCAACGCGCTGTCGAATATCCGGACAGAACCGCCACCAATTTCTACGCCATTAATAACCAGGTCGTAAGCATTGGCCCGAACTTTTCCAGGTTTGCTGTCAAGCATGGAAATATCTTCGGGTTTTGGCGAGGTAAACGGGTGATGCATAGCGTGATAACGGCTTGTTTCTTCGTTCCATTCCAGAAGCGGAAAATCGACAACCCACATGGGCTTGAAGGTGTTTTTGTCCATCAGCCCCAGCTGGCGGGCCATTTCCAAACGCAGTGCCCCCATTTGAACAAGGGTTTTGTCGTGCTCGCCCGAAAGGATTAATAGCAAATCGCCCGGTTTAGCCTGGCACGCGTTTGCCCATTCTCTCAGGTCGTCTTCGCTGTAGAATTTGTCCACCGACGATTTTAACGAACCATCGGTTCCGTATTTCACATAAACCAATCCTTTGGCGCCAATCTGCTGACGCTTAACATATTCGGTCAGGGCATCCAACTGCTTGCGGGTAAACTCCGAGCAACCTTCGGCGCAAATGGCAATGACGGCCTCAGCCGCGTTGAATACAGCAAACTCTTTTCCCTGCGCCAACGAGGTGATGTTGTTGAATTGCATTCCAAAACGAATGTCGGGCTTGTCGCTTCCATATTTTTCCATAGCTTCGGAATAGGGCATACGGGGAAATTCGCCCGGGTCGAAACCAAGCACTTCGCGGAAAAGGTGGCGGGTTAGCCCCTCGAAGGTGTTTAGAATATCTTCCTGCTCCACAAAGGCCATCTCGCAGTCCACCTGGGTGAACTCGGGTTGACGGTCGGCACGCAAATCCTCGTCGCGGAAACATTTCACGATTTGGAAATAACGGTCATATCCGGCCACCATCAAAAGTTGTTTCAACTGTTGAGGCGACTGTGGAAGAGCGTAAAACTCGGTGGGGCTCATGCGCGAGGGGACAACAAAGTCGCGGGCTCCTTCGGGTGTCGATTTTATAAGGACGGGTGTTTCAACTTCAATGAAGTTAATGTTGCTCAAATAGTTACGAATCGATTGTGCCATTTTGTGCCGCAACATCAGGTTGCGCTGCAGCGGGGCGCGCCGCAAGTCTAAATAGCGGTATTTCATGCGCAGCTCGTCGCCGCCATCGCTTTCTTCCTCAATGGTAAAGGGCGGAGTAATGGCCGCGTTCAGAACGTTTATTTTCGTACACAACACTTCAATATCGCCGGTGGCCATTTTAGGGTTTTTCGAGGATCGTTCGGATACGGTTCCGAAAACCTGCAAAACAAACTCGCGTCCAAGGGTTTCTGCTGTTTTTTTAACGTCGTCGGGCGAATTCTGATCAATCATGACCTGTGTAATACCATAACGGTCGCGTAAATCAATAAAAGTCATGGCACCCAGGTTTCTAACGCGCTGCACCCATCCGGTCATGGTAACATTTTTTGCAAGGTCGGCAACCCTAAGTTCGCCGCAAGTATGTGTTCTGTACATAGTTTCGTGTTTATCAGATTATGAAGGTGCAAAATTAGCTTTTTTAGCGGATTTGGCAATCTCCATTCCCCGATTTTGACCTTCGCTAAAATATAAGTACCTTTGAAGCCTAAAACAAGCAACCGTGGAAACATTTGATATTATTGCCACCACCCAGTTTGGCCTCGAAGAGATTGTGGCCAGCGAACTAAAACAATTGGGCGTTACCGACATAACAATTCTAAACCGGGCTGTAAAATTCCGCGGGAACAACCAGACGCTCTATAAGAGCAATTATTGGCTCAGGACGGCTATAAAAGTGCTAAAACCCATTCACGCGTTTAGGGCAAACAACGAAATGCAACTATATAATGGTATAAAAAAAATTTCGTGGGACAAGTACCTGACGGTAAAGAAATCATTTGCTGTCGATTCGGTCACCCACAGCACCATTTTTACCCATTCGCAGTATGTAGCGCTCAAGGTTAAAGATGCCATTGCCGATCAGTTCCGCGAGCGGGAGAACCTTCGTCCCTCGGTCAATACCGACAATCCGGACGTCCGAATTAATGTACACGTAAACGAAACCATGGTTATTGTTTCTCTCGATAGCTCAGGGGTTATGCTCGGCAAACGCAATTACCGCCTTGATCAGGTCGAAGCTCCCATCAGCGAGATATTGGCAGCCGGAATTATTCTCATGTCAGGGTGGGACAAAAAAACCGATGTTGTTGATCCCATGTGCGGATCGGGCACGTTTCCCATTGAAGCAGCCATGATTGCCGCTAACGTAGCACCGGGCAGAAACCGGAAATTTGGATTCGAAACCTGGATTGACTTTGAACCGGAACTTTTTGAAGCTGTGAAACAGGATGCTGAAAAAGAAATCGTTCCGGTCGAAGCCACAATCTATGGGCGCGATATTGACAAGAAGGCCATTAACATATCCATCAGCAATGCCCGCCGGGCAGGAGTCCGCGATTGGATACGCTTCGAAGGAAAGGATTTTTTCGATAGTGAACATGCGGGAACAAAGGCATTTGTTTTCATGAATCCGCCCTACGATGAGCGCCTTCAAATGGAAAAAATCGAGGCCTTTTACGATGAAATTGGCTCGCAATTAAAACATCACTACGATGGCTGCGAGGCCTGGATAATCAGTTCGAATTTCGATGCCATCAAGCGTTTTGGACTAAAGCCAACCCGCAAAATAAAACTCTTTAACGGTCCGCTCGAATGCCGCTTGCTTCAATACGAGATGTACACCGGCAGCAAGAAGGACAAGTCGGGTGAAATGGAATAATTGCCCCAAAAATTAAAAAATCCAGGCGAAGCCCATTCCAATTTCAAATAAGCCCAGGTTGATTTTCGGGTTTTCCGATTCCAGAGGCACGTGGTTAAAAAGGTGCATTTTCCCCGAGAAAGTAAGCAAAAGAGATTGGGTTATGTGGTAATTCAACGATCCCGAAAGGTGTAAACCCCAAAGATTATCATGTCCTGAAAATTCGTTGGAGGGGACTTTCCCTTTTGTCTGGTAATCGGCGTAGGTAAACAGAAGTTGGGCACCGGCAAACAATTCTTTGCTAACATTGGGGCTACACCACGCAATTCCGGCTCCGGCCATTTTTATTGATTCTTCGGCCCAGGCACTGTCCCGGTCGTTTTTAAAGGAAAAATACCCTGCTTGCACAGCAATCCCAAGTTGATTTCTAGTATACCACTGAATCCCCAATGAATACCCAATTCCCCGTTTCAGTCCATCGGCCAAAATGGGTTGAGTTGTGATATTTCCTCCGGCTTGAGTGTAGTTGCTCATGGCAATGCTTATACCGGAATGAATGAACAGTCGAGGTGATTTCAAATCAGGATACTTGGGGTAGAAGTGGTATTTTATATCACTAACATCATCCGTCCGAAAACTCAGAACGCTGTCGGTTTGAAACTGGCGGCATCGCACTTCGTCCATCTCCATATCGAACTCAACGTTTGCACAGTTTAATGTGTCGCCTTTCACAGTTACAACCTGATGCTGCCCTATAACACTAAAAGAGAGTGACATAAGCATTAGCCAAAGAACGGTGATGGGGTATTTTATTATCGTCATGGTGTTGAACTGTGGACGTATAAACGCACTCAGGCGGTTGTAGTTGTGCAAATATAACTATTTTCGAACACCAAGCCCCATTTTGAGTTTTACATTATATCTTTGTCTTCTAAAAGAAGTCTTTCGCATGATAGCAGGAAACTTACTGAAACTACAATCGATACACGCAAATCCGGTGGAATACAGGATGCCTGTGGGTAGCGAAGTTTTGCTCCTTAACCAAAACCTGGGCAAACAATTCATTTTCAGATTCACCGGGGAAATCAATTGCATTTCCTGCGGGGCGCGGACAAAAACCTCGTTTTCTCAGGGCTTTTGCTACAAATGTTTCACTAGCCTGCCCGAGACTGAAGAAGATGTGCTGCACCCTGAAAAGTGCCAGGCGCACCTGGGGATTGCCCGCGACATGGAATGGGCGCGCAGGAATTGCCTGATAGACCATCATGTTTATTTGTCAGACACGTCGCAACTTAAGGTGGGCGTAACCCGTATCCACCAAGTCCCCACCCGTTGGATAGATCAAGGCGCATCGCAGGTTATCAGCCTTGCGGTGACTCCAAACCGTCATTTGGCCGGCATGATTGAGGTTTCACTGAAAGCACATATTGCCGATAAGACACAATGGAAAACCATGCTCATGAACAATGCAAGAACTGTTGATCTGCTTCAAATGAAGCAAAAAATTGAAGCGCTTGTTCCGGCTGAATACCAGCAATATATTAATCCCGACAACACTATTTACGAATTTTCGTACCCGATTATTGAACAACCACAAGTTAAACAATCGGTAAACTTTGACAACAAGCCCGTTTTCGAGGGAAAGCTTATAGGCATTAAAGGGCAATACCTCCTATTTGACAACGGTTTCGTACTGAATATCCGTAAATATGCCGGCTATAAAATGGAAATACAAATTATGGAACCTCTAAAAAAAACAGCTACCTTATTTTAGCCCATGGAGACAAAAACTGGCCTTGTTTTGCGTTCCACCGGCGGCTCAAACATGGTAAAAATTGACGAAACCGGCGAATTGCTCGATTGTCAGGTACGGGGAAAAATACGGTTGAAAGGAATCCGTTCGACAAACCCCGTGGTTGTAGGCGACCGGGTTGTGGTTCAAACCGATGATTCTCTTGGACAGTCCGTTATTGTGGACATAAAAGAACGAAAAAATTATATTATCCGTCGTTCCACCAACCTCAGCAAAGAAAGCCATATCCTGGCCGCCAATATCGATCAGGTTTATGTCATTGCCACTATTCTTGAGCCTGTCACCTCGATGATGTTTATCGATCGTCTGTTGATTACCGCCGAAGCATACAGCATTCCGGCCAAGATCGTGTTTAACAAAATTGATTTATGCATTGGCAGTGCATTGGAAAAATTGTCGGAATATGCCGTTGTCTATGAAGCCATTGGCTACCCCTGTTTTTTTATTTCGGCCACGAAAAACATTGGTATAGAAACACTTCGCACTGACATGGCAGGCAAAGTTAATTTGTTTACGGGCCATTCGGGGGTTGGAAAAAGTAGCCTGATAAACCGGGTTGAACCAGACTTAACATTAAAAATTGGCGATATTTCGGAAGTTCACAGGCAGGGGAAGCACACAACCACTTTTGCCTCGATGTACGAAACCCAAAACGGGGGTTATATTGTCGATACCCCCGGAATCAGGGCATTTGGGCTTCTTGATATCGACCGGAACGAGCTTTACCATTTTTTTCCTGAAATATTTAAAGCCTCGGAAAATTGCAAGTATTACAACTGCACCCACATCCATGAGCCCGGTTGCAAGGTTGTTGAAGAGGTCAAAAGCGGGAATATTCCTGTGTCGCGTTACCAAAACTACGTAACCATTTTTCTTGACAAGGATGATGAGAAATACAGGCTTGATGATTATTCATAAAAAAGATCAACAAACCTCTTTTTTCAACAAATCTGAAATGACGGTTAAATCTCCGGCTGAAACATTCATGGAAAAATTTTGATTTCGAAAATTAATTCCATTATCTTTAAACCGCTAAACTTAAAATTGAAAGGGCTCTAGGTATCAATGTTCCCTAACCTTCATATTCTTTTATTTGTTCTTCAAAGTTTCAATTCTTCGCCAACCATTGACGAGGTTTCGTTGAAAGCTGCTTATATTGAACGTTTTACAAAATTCATAGAATGGCCACAAGGCGTTGATCCCGAATTTTTCACAATCCAGGTGATGGGCGATTCGGAGTTATTCAAGATAATGAGTGACCAGTTCCGGAACCATTCCATAAAAAACAAGAGGGTTAGGGTTATTTCGTCACAGGAAATAGACCTGAAAAAAATCCCTCAGGTATTATTTGTTGGAAGTCATAAAAAGATCCCTGAGATTAAGGCCAGTTTAAAAACCCTTCCCGTTTTGACCATTGCCAGTGGTGAAAAACTGTGCGAAAATGGTATCATGATTAACCTTTTTGTGCACGAAAATCGTTTGCGATTCGAGATCAACGAGTTAGCCGTCCGAGAATCGGGCTTGTACATGAATTACCGCCTTTTGCAAATGGCCATGCGAATTATTTATCCTGTCACAAAATCAGATGGAGTGGACTAGAAATATTTCAATAAAAGGGAAGATTATATTTGTCATCCTGTCAGTCACCTACAGTTCTATTGTTCTGTGGTCGCTGGTTGCTATGGTAACCTACTCGAGGGAAACCAGAAGATCTTTTGACCAAAGCATGCAAATGAGCATTCGTGTTCTTGCCGATTATGCCGTAGCCCCCATCACTTTTGGCGATACGGTTGAGGTGTTCAACGTAATTTCGCGGACTGCAGCCATTCAGGCCGTCTCGGGAATTGGTGTTTATGGCATGAACAGCGAATTAATTTCCGGTTTTGTTTCCGAAAAACACAAACAAAACATTGTTTTTCCTTACCTTTATGATGAGGCCATCAATGCAGCCAACCCGCAGTACAAATTGTATGTAAGTGAGGTCATATATAAGGATATTGCCAACGGGATAATCCTAATGTATGCCGATACCAGCGGGATAACCGAAAAGATTGGAAACTACGCCGTAAACCTTGCCATTATTCTGGTTATCCTGGCAATTTTTGCCTATCTGGCCGCCTTGTATATGCAACGGCTGATATCAGAACCTATTCAGAAACTGGCAGCCGTTTCCAGGAAAGTGTCTGAAAACAACGACTATTCCGTTCGCGTCACCCGTACAACACAGGATGAAATTACGGAACTTTACAACGCTTTCAATGGGCTTTTATCACAGTTACAGTATCGCGATCAAATCAGAAATGAGTACGAGAAACAAATTCACGCCGCCAAAGTAAAAGCCGAGGATGCTGACAGACTAAAAACAGCCTTCCTGACCAACATGTCGCACGAGTTGCGAACACCCATGAACGCGATCCTGGGTTTCTCAGCCCTACTTATTGAAGAAGAGATTCCTCAACAGCAGCGAGAAAACTTTGTGGACATTATCAACGAAAGTGGCAACACTTTGCTTAACCTGGTTGACGATATTCTTGATATTTCGAAAATCGAGGCAGGCCAAATCACAATCAAACACGAACCTACGAACTTAAACAGAATTCTTGATGAGCTTTTCCTTTCCTTTAACGAAATTAAGCATCAAAAGAAAATTACCAACGTCACCCTTGTATTCGACTCATTTGGAAATGCAAACGAGTTGACCGTACTTACTGATTCTTTCCGTCTGAGACAAATTCTGATGAACCTGATAGGCAATGCCCTGAAATTCACCGACAGCGGGAACATTACTTTTGGAATCGAAAGTGTTGGGTACGATGAAATTGTCATATATGTCTCCGATACAGGTATTGGAATCAGTCCCGACCAAATTCCATACATCTTTGACCGTTTCCGAAAAATCGACAACGAGAAAAACCGACTTTTCCGCGGAGCTGGCCTGGGTTTGGCCATTTCACAAAAATTAGTTGAACTGTTAGGCGGGCGGATTTGGGTTGAATCCAAGGTGAATAAAGGAACTACATTCCGGTTTACCATTCCTAACACACAAACCAACCAACCCGAGAAACGCATAATTCGAAAGCGTTTGCACTTAGATACCCAAAAGCGATTGCGTGTTTTAGTTGCCGAAGACGATGCAAACAATTATCAATTTATTTTCCAGGTGTTGAACCGCTATGATGTTGAAATTATGTGGGCCAAGGATGGTAAAGAAGCCGTTGAATTGTGCAGCAAGGAGCTATTTGATGTAATCCTTATGGATATTAAAATGCCCGTAATGGACGGCTTTACCGCTGCTGAAAAAATTAAAAGCCGTTTTCCCAATATCCGAATAATTGCCCAAACGGCCTATCCTGGTCAGACCGAAATTGAAAAATGCCTGAACTCTGGCTGCGACGACTTCATTACAAAGCCAATAAACCCAAATCTATTAATATCGAAGCTTTTTCAAACTGAACAAACAAGTACTAACCCGTAAACACAAGTGAAATGAGACTTATTGCTATTTGCACACTGCTTTTGTTGTGCACAAATCTTGTGGGACAGCCCTTACAAAAACGCCGGAAAGTGGAAATTCAAACGCAGTTTGGTAACATGGTGGTTGAACTGTATAACGAAACCCCGAAACACCGCGATAACTTTCTTAAACTGGCGTCGCAGAAATATTACGACGACGTGCTTTTCCACCGCGTAATAAAAAACTTTATGGTGCAGGGAGGCGATCCCAATTCACGCAATGCACAACCCGGACAACAATTGGGTAACGGTGGTCCCGAATACACTATTGATGCCGAATTTGTCCCTCATCTGTTCCACAAAAAAGGAGCACTGGCGGCTGCCAGACAAGGCGACAATGTTAACCCAATGAAAAAAAGTTCGGGAAGCCAGTTTTATATTGTACAAGGAAATGTGGTTCCCATTCAACAGTTAACGGCTATGCAATCGAGGGCAAATCAAAACCAAATACAGGCACTTACACGCCAATATATGGCTAAAAACCCACAGATAGACTCAAAAATAAAAGCGTTTCAGGATGCTGGCTTGCACGACTCGGTCAATGCTGTATTCAAATCTGTAATGGAACTGGTTCAAAAATCGCCCGAATTTAAGCCTATGCAATACACCGAGGAGCAAATTAAAACCTATTCTACTATTGGCGGCACACCGCATCTCGATGGAGGATACACTGTCTTTGGCGAGGTTATCAGCGGTTTAAATGTTGTCGATTCCATTGCGGCTCAACCAACCGGACAAGCCGATAGGCCAAAAACAGATATTAAAATGAAAATTCGTGTTTTGGAATAGATCGAAGAAGTGAGGATTTGGCATTCAACAAGGATGAAAAATAGTGCAAAGCAACCATCCGACGAAATTGTCAATGGTTGCTTTGCTATTTTGCGACTTGTGCGAACCGGTGATTTCTACCTATACTTCATATGCCCCTTTTTTAACAATTTTCCCGTCCCTCATCATAAACTTACCCATGGCAATTACAGTATGCAGACGGTACTCTGAATCAAAGAGCAATACATCCGCATCTTTATCAATGGCAATCCTTCCTTTTTGCTTTAATTTCAGGACGTCGGCAGGATTCGAGGTAATCACCTTTAGAGCTTGTTCGAATGGTAGGTTCTCCTCCTTAACAGCCTCGATTACTTCGCGCAGGTTTGCTTCCGGCATTCCCATCTCCAGCTGACGGAGCTCGCCGGTCACAGGATCAAAATCGGGTAATGAGCCACAGGCATCGGAGGTAAACGTAATGTGTTCCATGGGTACCCCCGCCTCTGTCAGCAGTTTGATGGCTTTTGAAGGTTTTATTTCGTATTGTGGAAAATAGGGGTATGAACTTGTTGTAATATCAACCCACCCCTTTTTTCCATATTCCTTTGCATCTTCAAAAATGTAATCATTTCTATTACAATGTGTTGGAAAAAACTGACGGTAATTCAGTTCACTTTTGGCAACAGCATCATGGATAGGCTTAAACGGATTCCGTGCATCGCCCATGTGAATATTAATAATTCCAGCTTTTCCTCCCAACATTCCACCAACGCGTGCATGTTCAGTAATGCGAATAAGTTCTTCGGTAGTAGGGCATGAAGAACGATGATCTGAAATGGCCACCTCCCCTACCCCAATTATTTCATCAATTAAGGCAATATCCTTTCCCGCCTCGCCTGTTATGGTAGGCGTTGGAACCTGGTATGCCCCTGTGTAGATCCAGGCTGAAACCCCTTCATCACGCAGGGCTTTTGCCTTCATCAGGACGCTTTCAACAGTGCGTGTCATACCGTCGGTTCCAAGACAGCCAATAACGGTCGTAACACCACCTTTTATAAGCATGCTTAATTGCAGTTCGGGTGTTCGTGTGGCAGGACCACCTTCGCCACCGGCTCCTGCAATATGCACATGGGCGTCAATAAAACCAGGAGTCAACTTCAATCCAGAAGCATCAACAACCTCGCATCCAACCCCTTCCGGCACATGGATCTTTTCGTTAACAGCCACTATTTTTTTTCCGGCTAACAGAATATCTTTTTTCCCTATGTACTCAGGGGTAAAAACCTCGGCATTTTTAATCAGTATCATCGCTTTACGTTTAATTGCAAGAACAAGGTATTATGGAAAACAAGGGTTTATAATCGGGGAAACCGAATCATACAAATATACAAATCAAATTAAAAAATGGTTTGGCCTGAAAAGGTAATTAAAGGCGTCGCTTTTGCTCCCATTATAGGTTTGTATTGAAAAAATGTTCCTTGTTTCATACGTCTCTGTTCTTATGATATTACAGTAAAGTTCATCCTGTACTCACTTTGCTGACTCGAAAAATGTCGGACTATTGTAGTTCAACAGGTTCAAAATTACTGGCAGCCAACGAACTAACCGTCGATGATTTGGAATAATAAACCCGTTTCTTCTCATCGTTCAATCTTGTATGATAATTCCCGCTGTCTTCAATACGGAAATAAGCTACCAATTCTTTGAGCCTTTGAGCTTGCTGAGAAAGCTGTTCGGCACTGCCCGACAACTCCTCACTGGTTGATGCTGATTGTTGGGTAACGGAATTAAGCTGCTGGATTGCATTGTTTATTTGCAACGCACCTGTGTTTTGTTCGGTACTGGTTGCAGAAATTTCTTTAACCAATTGCGCCGTTCTTTTTACCTCGGGAACAAGATTATTGAGTATATGGCCGGCATCCTCGGCTACTTTCATCCCGTTTTTCGATATCTGATCAATTTCTAACGCAGCCACACGACTACGTTCGGCCAATTTTCTCACTTCATCAGCTACAACAGCAAAACCACGGCCATGTTCACCCGCCCTTGCTGCTTCAACAGCCGCATTCAGTGCCAGAATGTTAGTCTGCCGGGCTATCTCGTTCACGAAAGTAATTTTATCAACAATTTTTTTCATACTCTCAACAGCCACCGATGATGCCTGACTTCCTTGCTCAATACCACGAACACCGATTAGGGCAATTTTATCGGCCTCGCGGCTATTATCGGCGTTTTGTTGTATGCTACTCACCATTTCTTCTATTGAGCTTGTTATCTCTTCCGTTGATGAAGCCTGTTCATTGGCACCTTGGGCCATTCGTTGACTGGCACTGCTCATTTGCATTCCGGCCGCTACAATTCCATCAGCTTCAATTTGTATATTTGCCACTATCTCTTTAATCTTCTCACTCATATCGTGCATGGCTCTGACCATGGTGCCAATTTGGTCTTTTCTTTCGTATAAATCATTACGTGTAATCTGTGTTAAATCGCCATTGGCAACCACTTGTGCCATTTTAGCAACGTGGTTAACCCCGATAGTAATTGTTTTGGATATACTAAAGGCAATAAAAACACCTAATAGCAAAATAACTATAAAAATAGCGGCAATCATGGTATGGGTATTGGAAACAGCCTTTTCCAGGAGCGCCGTCGAAAGAACTATCCCTTTTTCAAACGTAAGGTTCGATGATTTTGCCAATTGACGCTGTTGTTCCTCAAGTCCTAAATGGTTTTTATCGGCTTGAACGTAATCGAGAAAACTTTTCTTGTATTGCTCTAAAGCTCCGCTGATCTCAGCAAGTTTCAAATAATTGGCAAGACCGATATTGGCATCAATGGTTTTCAGCCAGTCATCAAATACTTGTTGGTCGCGTGTGAGCATATACTGCTTTTCCATAAGGCGTATGCCCAGAAACTGCTGAACCCCGGCGTTTACTTCTCCTCCCATTATTTGCTTTGCAATGCCCAGGGCCTTGTCCGACATTTGGTCGATAACTGTTTTAGAATTAGTCTTTACCTTCATTTTGGACACTACATCATTGAACAGTTGGTTAAATTCATCAAAATTTTTCTTCAACATGGCAGTCATACCCTGATTCTCTGTTGTGACCAATGGTCGAAGTTCTTCCAGATGTCGTAAACCATCTTCATAATAGCCGGCAACCATAGAGAGGTTTTTCTCGTTGGCCGTTGATAAATAGTCCATTGCGGCGCTCTCCATAGCAGTAAACACCCTCGATGTCTGAAAAATAAGCTGCTGTTTCCGGTTTTCCAGGGAAATATTTGATATCCCGTAGAAAGCGTAAGCGCCAATAAACAGTGTTAATGCAATAACGGCTCCAAATCCCATGGCAAGCCGCTGACCGATAGATAAGTTCATTTTCATGCTAATTCGTATTAAGCTGAATTCAAGATATAAATGCAACTTTTTGTTTTGACAAATTTATTGATAAA
>JBBISE010000073.1:0-15996 GCA_037441445.1 Salinivirgaceae bacterium | reverse complement strand
TTAAAACAACCAGGTTCCCTTTACGTTCGTAAAGAGGATATTGAAGGGGCGACAAGCAAATGTCGATGTGCGATTTATTCATGTTTTTGATACATTCTTTTGTAAATTCCAAAATTGCAACGCGTCTGCTACAACAAAGGCGCTTCCTCCAATGTAAATCATATCATCGGGTTTAGCCATTTGTAAAGCGTGTTTGATTGCGTTTCCAACGTCAGTAAATTTTTCTCCATCGAAACCTGCTGAAATGGCTTGACTGTAAAGGGTTTCGACTTTCATGGCACGGGGAATTGAGGGTTGCGTGAAGTAAAACTTTGCCCCTTGCGGAAGCATATTCAGCATTGCCTTAACATCCTTATCGTTAACAACCCCTAAAACCATATGGAGCGTATTGAATTCAACATTTTTTATCTGTTCGACAACCCCGGCAAGACCATGGGCATTGTGCGCAATATCCGCTACAACGCGGGGTTGGTTACAAAGAACCTGCCAACGGCCCATTAATCCGGTGGTTGCAGCAGTATGTTTAAGGGCATGCAATGATGCTGTAAAATCGAGTGAAAAACGGGCACAAGCAATTTCCAGAGAAGTTAAAACAGTCAGAATGTTCTTTTTCTGGTAGTTGCCTGTCAAATCGAGCTCAATTTTATATTCCTTGTCTGTAATTTTATTTCGGACATGAAAAGTTCGAAAACCTGTTTCATTGATATCGCTATGAAGCAATTCGAATCTATCATGCGCAAGGGTCAAAGGCGCATTTCTTTGCGAAGCCATTTCCTTGAAAACATTCACTGTCTCGCTGTGGTATTCGCCAACAACAACAGGGATTTCAGGTTTTATTATCCCCCCTTTTTCTGCCGCTATCTTTGCCAGGGTATCGCCCAGAAACTGGGTATGGTCAAGACCAATGTTAGTAATGACGGATAGTTCGGGAGAAACGATGTTTGTTGAATCCAACCTGCCCCCCATGCCCACTTCCACAATGGCAATGTCCACCTGTTGACGCGAAAAATAGTCAAAGGCAAGGGCAACAGTCATCTCAAAGAAACTGGGAGAGAACTTTTCAAAAATGGATTTGTGTTTAGAAACCCAGTCAACCACCTCATTTTTGGGGATCATCTGTCCGTTGATTTTAATACGTTCCCTGAAGTCGATCAAATGAGGCGAGGTATAAAGGCCGGTTTTGAAACCCGCTTGTTGAAATACTGATGCCAGCATATGCGAAACCGAACCCTTTCCATTGGTTCCAGCCACATGAATCGTGGGAAATTGACGATGTGGATGATTAAAATACGTGTCCAATGCCATTGTGGTCGATAAGTCGGCTTTATAGGCAGCCCCGCCAATTCGCTGAAACATGGGCAATTGGGCAAAAAGGTAATCTAAAGTCTCCTGATAATTCATAGAAATATCCTTTACTCGAATTCGTTTTGCAAAGATATTTGTTAACTTTACATAAACTAAATTTTCCGATTATGGCTTCAAAGAAAAAAGTATTTGTACTCGACACCAATGTGTTGCTACATGATTTTAAGTGTTTACATAACTTTCAAAACAACGATATTGTCATACCTATAACTGTCCTTGAAGAACTGGACAAATTTAAAAAGGGTTTTGATCAAATTAATTTTAATGCACGTCAAATTGCCCGTGACTTGAGCGGTTTGTGCGGCGATGAGGTTTTTACAAAAGGAGTACCCCTTGGTAAGGGATTGGGAAATCTCTTTATTGAGACAAATCACAGCGCTTCTGAATTGGTAAGAAAAAACTTCCCGGAAATATCGCAGGATCACAAAATTCTGGCTATTACCGAGTTTGTCAGAAAAAGCAGGAAGGAGCCCGTCATTTTTGTTTCCAAGGATGTTAACTTGCGTATCAAAGCTAAAGCACTGGGAATTCCAGCCGAAGATTACGAAACGGACAAGGTTTCAGATATGAATATCTTTAGCGGAGCCGAAGAGGTTAACAACATCGACCCTGGTTTTATTTATTCCATGTACCAAAACCAGAAACCCATTGAAGCTGATGATATTCCGCTGAAGAAACTCCCTGAAGAAAATAAGCATTTTGTGTTTAAATCGAAAGATGGCGAGCAATCTGTTCCCCTTTATTTCGAGCTGGAAACAAAGCAACTTCACGTTGTGAGTAAGAATAGAGCCTATGGAATCGAACCCAGAAATACCGAACAGCGATTTGCGCTGCAAGCTCTCCTCAATCCTAAAATTCCACTGGTAAGTATAACAGGGAAAGCCGGTACAGGGAAAACACTTTTGGCTTTAGCCGCAGCACTCGAAATGGCCGATGATTTCGATCAAATACTCCTGGCACGCCCAATAATTCCTCTGTCGAATCGCGATCTAGGCTTTTTACCCGGCGATGTGAAAGAAAAAATTGGCCCTTATATGCTTCCGCTTTTCGACAATCTTGGGGTTATTAAAAACCAGAAAGGGAAGCACAGCAGACAGGCCGATAAAATCGATCAAATGTTAAAGGACGAACAATTGGTCATCACGCCTTTGGCTTATATTCGCGGTCGAAGCCTTAGTAAGGTGTATTTTATTATTGATGAGGCTCAAAACTTAACTCCTCACGAGGTAAAAACCATAATCACTAGGGCAGGCGAGGGGACGAAAATTGTATTTACGGGTGATATTCAACAAATTGATACGCCGTATCTTGACGCCCGGTCAAACGGTTTGTCGTATTTAACAGACCGTATGCGAAAAGAGAAACTTTTTATGCACATCCATTTGCAAAAAGGAGAACGGAGCCCTTTGGCTGAAATTGCAAGTAACTTATTGTAAAGACATGATAAACAAAACATTAGTATTATTCACATCCCTTTGTGCCTTCCTGTTTTCAACACAAGCACAATATACTACTCCGGGAACGGGAACCCGGTTTACCATGGACGCTTTAGTGCAAAATTCGGGAGGTGTTGTAACCGGAGAAAATGGCAATTATCTGGTCTCCAACAACATAATTATTTCGCCCAACGATACTCTGTACATAGTTTCCAACGATACTGTCCGGTTTTCATCGGGTATTCAGATTGATGTTTTGGGCCTAATGTATTGCAATCCACCACAAAAGGCTGTTTTTCGGGCAAACGACTCAACGTCACATTTTAAGGGATTCCGGTTCGAGGGCTCAAACGGTTCATTGCTGAACAATGCTTCCATTGAATTTGCGGGGGGCAACAAAATAATCGGTTCCAACATGACAATTAGTAACAGCCGTTTTTACAAAAACAATTACAGCCAAGCCTCTGGTGCGCTCGACATTTTTGAATGCGACCCCCAAATCATGAACTGCACCTTTGACAGAAACGAACGTAGTGCCATAATGACTGCGGTCAATGCCATGGCATCACCTTCAATTATAAACTGTACGTTTTACCACAATAGTACACTGAATACAAACCGACCTCAAATAAACCTGGGGGCGGGTTCGGAAAACCCTGTGATAATCAGGGGAAATACAGTTGAAGGAGCATACAGTGTTGTTGGTGGAATTTCGGTTCTGCTTTTAACCGGCGGATCAATGACAGTTTTAATTGACTCAAACACAGTGACGAATAATCGTTACGGAATCAATATTCAAGGAGCCGGAATAACCTATACCATTACCAATAACACTATTATTGATAATAATCTGGAAACCAATCCCATGAATGGAGGAAGTGGCATCAGCTTCAATGGTGACAACAGTGGATTGGTTACTAACAATTTGATTACAGGAAATTTATGGGGAATAACCATTTTAAATGGAGCTACTCCAAACCTGGGGCAAGTTGTTCCTACCATTGTCAACAATGGTCTAAACCACATTTACAATAACGGAAATAACAACTTGATTTACAATGTTTACAACAACACTCCAAATCAAATCAGCGCGGAGAACAATTACTGGGGCACAAACAATCAGGACGAAATTGAGCAAGGAATTTTTCATCAACCCGACAACGCATCATTGGGAGTAGTTGATTATTTGCCTTATTATGAGGTTAGTAATGAAAATCAAATGCTAACATTTTCACTTACAGATGGCATAGTAACTTCCGAAGGAATAATTTCCGAAAACAATATATGGGTAGCCTTTGAAACTCATGTTGATTTATCACAAATGACAGCCATTTTTACAGTTTCTGACAGGGCAACAGTACAAATTGATTCAATAGTTCAGGTTTCAGGATTGACCATCAACGATTTTACTGATTCGGTTGTTTATACCGTAGTGGCCGAGAGTGGCGCAACACGCAATTACACTGTACGTTCCGACATTGCCCCATTTGTGCAGCACGCGACAGCTTTAGTGACATTGCATCCAAATCCGGCAACCTCGTTTGTTTTTCTGCAAAGTTCTGAAAATATAACAAGTATTGTAGCATACGAAACTAATGGGCGCGTGGTGCGTATGTGGACCGCAAATAGTGACCGGGAGTGTGTCTCAGTTTCGGATTTCGAATCTGGTATATATTTTATAAGGGTTGAAACCAATTCGAATAATTATGTCCGTAAACTGATAATCAACCGTTGAGCAACATGTTTCCAGTTCAAAAAATAATTTTACCCCTTCTTCTATCTCTAGTTTGGATACAATCGGCAAGCGCTCAGTTTGACTCCATTGATCAAAAAGCCAGAGATTTGAAGAATAGAAGGTTAAATACCGAAAAACTGGCAAGTGAAATCGAAAAACAAGCCAGTTTGCCCCTTGATAAAATTCGGTTTTTATATGTTTTCATTACAAGCAATATCAGATACGATGTTGATGCATTTTTAAACGGGAAAGAATCGGCCACAAAGCCTGACGATGTCCTGAAATCAGGCAAAGCAGTTTGTCAAGGGTATGCCAATCTTTTTCACGAAGTATGCTGGCTTTTAGGGATACGTTCACAGATAGTATCAGGGTTTTCAAAAGGCTATGGGTTCAACGGGAAAATGGACTCGAAATCAAACCATGCATGGATAGCCATTTATATCAATGATCAATGGCACCTGCTTGACCCAACCTAGGGGGCTGGATATCTGAACCAAAAACAGAAGTTCATTGCCCATTTTCAGCCAAAGTATTTTCTAATCAATCCAGCGGAACTGGTTACGAAACATCTGCCCGAAGATCCTGCTTTCCAGCTGCTTGAGTGTCCAATAGATGTTAAGAATTTTCTAAAAGACAGCCTTTCTGTTCTGGCGCTTGCCCGCAATTGTCAAAAGGGAGAATTCAAATTTGCTGATACTTTGCAATCCGAATTCGGACTTTCTGACAGCCTGCGCATTCTCAGGCAAGCTAGTCGGATGGCGTCTTTCGCTGATTTTGGTACCTACAGCGCCTCGATAATGGTTCTTAACCTGGCACACAAACATGGAGGCGGGTTGAATGAAAAGTCAACTCCACTTGAAGCAAAGTTATTGGTAACCAAAAGGTTAGCGGAATTATATAAAATCGCACTCAACTACGCACGAAAGTCGAAAGCCCCGGAGGCAAAGCAGTTACGCGAGTTGATTGAGAATAACCTTAAAAATGTTGATCTGTTTGTCAGGCAGATAGAAGAAATAATGCGACAATAGTTTTATGGGACTACATATTATCAAGAAGAAAAGGACTTTCTACGCAATTCTGTTTTTAATGGTGCTATGCTACGTTGGAGAGGTGAAATCAAGTGGTTTGGCATGTACCAATACCTATGACAGATATTTTCTGATTTTCGATAATGGCCGAATTATAAAGCAAGATCACAATCCAGCGCACCATTACTGGGTTGGCCAGAACTTCATTGTTTTTGTAGATTATATGAGCTCACTTCGGGTTTGGTACCAGTCTCATGCCCGAGAATTAACTACAGGAATATCAGAAGTTACCATGGACGATTCCATGTTCGTTTGGTATTCTGCGGGAACCCTCCGGGCTTGGAAGCAAGGCGAAACGTATTTGATAAACAGGAATGTAAGTTTTTATAAATTGAACGAAGGAACGTTGGTCTTCTTCGATCAAAACGAGCGCACACTGAATGTGTGGTTTGATGGGAAAGCGTATGTGCTTGATGAAAACCATCTGGATTTTCCTCTGACTACACTGCAAGTTAGTCATCATACCGTGGCGTGGCAAACACCTGATTATCAGTTTAAAGTTTTTATGAATGGCCAAATTATCAGCAAACCTTTTTATGATGAGAGACTGATGTTTGTGACCGGAAAAAATTTCTGCGTGGTCAACAATCCCGTAACCCAGGAATTAGAAATGCTTACCGATAAAGGCGTGTTTACTCTCGAAAGTTCGCACGCGAAATGGTGGAAAACAAAGTACGACCAGCTTATCTATCTTAATCAGTACGATGATGTAAAGATGGTACTTGGGGAGTATAACACCAGCCTGAGCAATCACATGCCAACGGTCTCGGTCATGACACAAAAAGGATTATTTTATGACCGTGGGCAACAGATTTTCTATTTCGAAAACCACATGGAAAAATTTGTGGTTGATTATATTCCTGTTTATTATTACATTTTCAACCAATTCTTCGTCTTTCGGAATGAAACAGGGAGAATGCAGGTATGGAATAATGGAGAGGAACACTTGCCCCCGGCTTCACCTTCGGCCAACTTTGAGGCTATGACCAACGTGCTGATTATAACCGAAGCAAAGAAGACTTCCTTCTGGTTTAATGGAAAGACCTTCGATTATCAATAAAACGGAAGGAATTAGTAACTCTGGACGTAGGCCGATCGAAGGCTGTCAACAACGTGGCTCAGTGAACCAAGGGCATTTGCCGACTTAAATACTTCGGTGCGTGCCTTCAAAACGGTTGTTCGGTCATCGGGGTCAGTGAGGGTTTCAATGTGTGAGTAAACCACATCAAAATTTTCATACACTTTGGCTATTTTTCGAACATCGAGCAAAATCCTGTTGACCATCTCAATATTGTGATAACTTTCCAACAACTGAAGTAAAGAACCGAGACTAATTTTCTGATCAATAATTCTATCGACTAAATCATCGTTCCCTTTTTTCTTATCTACGGATTGTACAGCTAAATAAAGCCCCTCAATCCAGCCACCGGCAAGGATAATAGCAGCGGTCTCGGGCCGTCCGTTTTCTTTCAGGTAGGAATCGCTGTTCATGAACGATTCAGAGATGATGTCCATTATGGAGTCACGGTTATTGATATTCGATTCAAGCCTGCGAAGGATTGCTTCGTCTATGGCGCTGAGTATGCCCAAATCCTGAGCCATGAGTTTGGAAATGCTCATGTATTGAATGGCAATTTGGGTTTGCTCAAACATACTGGCATAACTCAAATCGGCACTGTAGATACCCAGGTTGATAGCTTTTTGTAATGTAGTTGTGTATTTCGAATAGTTTTCGCGTTTATTCAGAAGGTTTTCATTGAAATCTACGCCGGCGCGACGAATCAGCATGGCAGTTTCTATTGGCGATGGCAAAGAATAAAATATTTGCTTTGCTTTGTTAAAATCCTGTTTAAGTTTGTCTAGCTCTTCAGAACTATCTTCGGTAAACGATTTTTCGAGTTTTTTCGATTGATCTCCTCCGCAAGATACAAGTAAACTTGCTGCCAGTGTTACTACCAGAATACATGGAAATTTCATAATAGGCTGATATTTAGTATTTTAAATATTCTGTCTTTATCAAACACAAAGATAGGAAAAAGTTTCCATATTTCCTGTACTTCTTTGTAATGAGTGTAAAAATAATCAGAAAATCATAAAAATCAAATATAGTGGAAACTATTCGCCATAAAAGAGTATTTTTGTCCAAAAAAGGCCATGGAACATTCCAATCTTGACAAAACGATTCTTGAACAGTTAATGAGTAAAGATGAACAAGTTATAATTCAAGCCGTTGAATTTATACATGAAAAGGGAAATGTCGATTATATTCCTCACCTTGTTTTTTGCTACACAAACAACGCATCGGGTGATGTTAAGAAAAAGATTACTAACTTACTAAACGACATAAAAGATGCGAGGGTGGCGCCCGTAATGGTCGAAATGTTAAAAAAACATAACCCCGATGAGGTGACAAGTATGCTGCTCACCGCTTGTTGGTCATCCGGAATTGATTATGCACCTTTCCTGCCCGTTTTTTGCGACATGGTAATCTCCGAGGATTACATGACAGCTTTTGAAGCACTGACCGTTATTGACAATATGGAAGGAAAACCAGAGACTGCGTTGATAAAGTCTTGTTTAGAAAAAGCGAAACAGGCGGCCATATCAGATAAGGGGCCGAAAAAGAGACCCATTTATACGGAATTGGTTGCCGTTTTGGAACGAATGGCAGAGCTTCAAGATTAACTCTTCTAACGCTGGTACCAACCCTAGTTTTGCGACAAGCGTTTTAGTGCCGCAATATTTTCTGGATTTGCAATATTCTTTGCATCAGCCTTGTATAAGTCGTCGATCCGAAGTTTGTAATTTTCGTAAATCTTGTTTCGAACAATTTTCATCGTGGAATTCATCATTTTGTTTTGCTCGTTGAAATTCTCATCCAATACGGCAATGGCCGATGGCAGCCAGCGTTCCGGAAATTCGCCGGCAAATTTTCCACCTTTCCGAAAATGATTAATCTCTTCGTTTATAATGTGTAAAACCCGATGGTGCGTTTGTTCATCCTCGGCTTTTAATCCGTGTTCTTTAAGTAGTTGTTTTACAGCATCTTTATTAGGAACTACCAATCCAACTGTATAGGGATTCTGGTTGTTGTGCAGCATAATCTGGTCAATAAACCGCGATTTGCTTACCAGCGCCTCTTCGATGCTTTCGGGGCTGTATTTTTCGCCGTCACTGCTAATTAACAGACTTTTAAATCTTCCCTGAACATGCAGAAAACCGTCCTTGTCCATGTATCCCATGTCACCGGTGTATAACCAACCGTTGCGGACAGTTTCTTTTGTTGCGGTTTCGTTACGATAATAACCTGCCATGACATTTTCGCCTTTGACCACAATCTCGCCTTTTTGGCCCTGTGGAAGTTCGTTTCCGTTGTCATCGCAAATTTTAAGTTCCAAATTGCTGACAATAAATCCGCTTGACCCCAGTTTATGTCTGTGCAGGGCGTTAGAACTAATTATGGGCGTTGCTTCAGACAAACCATAGCCTTGCAGCATTGGTATCCCTATGGCGTAAAAAAACCGTTGCAATTCAATATCCAGCAAAGCCCCACCTCCAATGAAAAACTTGAGGTTTCCACCGAAAACCAACCTGATTTTACTGAAAAGAATCTTGTCGAACACCGCAACCAGCGGTTTCAACAAAAACTTCAAACCCTTTCCACGATTATATCCTTCCGCGTTGTAGATAATTGTTGTTTTTAGGGCAAAGCTGAACAGCTTTTCAGTAAATTTTCCCTTATCGGCCACCCCTTTTTCAATGTTTTTGCGGAAGTTTTTGGCTAGTGCCGGAACGCTCAACAAAATATCCGGTTTTGTCTCTTTGATGTTTATGGGAATATTTTTCAAAGTATGCATGGGTGTGTCGCCAATCTGTACAAATGCAAGTGAAGCTCCTTTCCCCATAAAACTATAAATTCCGGCTACATGGGCAAAACAATGATCTAGCGGTAGTATCAAAAGGGAGCAAAACGTTGGGGGAATATCCATTAAACTGTAGGCCTGTGCAACATTAGCGGTATAATTGCGGTGTGTCAGGATGATTCCTTTGGGGTCGGCGGTGGTGCCGGACGTGTAAGTTATGTTTACTGGCGTAGAACCATGAATATTCTTCCTGATTTCATCCAGAATCGTAGGTTGTTCTTTCAAAAGATTCTTTCCCTGTGTAAGTAAATCGTCCACAAGGAAATCGGTTGGGCGAATTTCCGGAACATCATCCAAATAGATAACCGATTTCAAATCAGGAAGTTCGTTCCTTATTTTTTCAACTTTGTAACTTTGGCTTTTGCTGACAATAATCATTTTACAACCCGAATGCTCAAGACGGAATTTCACTTCCAACGCCTCCAGCTTTATGGAAAGGGGAATGTTGACTGCGCCTGCATACAAAATGGCAAGTTCAGAAATAACCCAGTCGGTGCGGCCTTCGCTTAAAAGGGCAATGTGATCGCCGGGGTTAATATTAATATCCACAAGTCCTGCAGCCAGATTACGGGCATGTTGCAATGTATCAGCATAGGTTGTGTTGATATAGGTATCTCCTTTTTTTTCCTTCAGGAACGGGTTTGAAGCGTATTTTTCGACGCTCGATTCAAACAACTCGAATACTGTTTGCATAGTTCAATAGTTTTTAGATTTTTAACCAGAGCATGCTTCCTCATGCCATTTCGTTAGCTGATCGATTGCTTGAATGCAAGGCATTGAAGGCAAAGGTCTTCATGTAAACTCCGTAAAAGACAATGACTATTTTCGTACGATTCTGGCATTTTTCGGTTTCAAACTTATGAATTTTTATTGAAAAATTCAAATCGATATCCTAACAACAAATGCGTAATTTTGTATCGAAAGGAAATCGTTTTTCATGATGCAAAAAACGTAACCACAATCGGTACTAAAATAGTTAACACAGTCCCATGAAAAACCGAAATAATGGCATATTCGTGACCCGTGTATTTGGTAATGATGGGCAACGTAGTATCCATGCTCGTTGCTCCTCCGGCAGAAATGGGGGCCAATTTTCCAAAATATTTTGCAAACAACGGGGTTAGCACTAAAGTCAGAATTTCGCGGATGATGTTTGCCAACAAAGCCACAGCACCCAAAGCCTCGGTGCGCAATTCGGCTATGTAAATGCTTGAAAGACTGTAATATCCATATCCGGCTCCAATGGCCCAAATATCCCTGATTTCCATATCGGACAGAAACAAAGCCGAAAATGAAACGCCAACAAAAGTTCCTACAATGGTAGTGATTGGAATGCTTAAAATTTTCCAGTTTATTTGCCGGAAAATGGAAAATGGACGATCGTCGGCCCCGATGCCAATACCAACCAGAAACATCAACAGGTAAAGGGTGTATTCGCTGGCGTTGTAATCGCTAATGTTGAAAGGAAATAGCCCGAAAAATCCTACAAGCGTTCCAAGGGCAAAAAACAATAATATGATAAGGCTTCCCAGCATTTTACGATTCTTTAGATTTGTTTTTGAATAGCGTGGCATATACCCACCAGGCCAGCAAAATACTTCCTGCAATCGCTCCCAAGGTAATTACTAATGCCTGAATTCCAAGCGTATGCAGCGACGACATGATGGTCTTGTCTGCACCAATCGCTACACCCATTACAAAGAGCAATAGAAAAATTACCCCGCTGGTCAGCTTGTCTGTCCAGACCTTAGCACGAGTCGATTTTCGCATCAGGAAACCAACCAGCATTCCCACGGCCATAATGGCAATTACTTTCCACATATTCTTACAATGCCTTAATATTCGTCATCAAAAAGCATATCGGGACGTAGTGTGCGCGTCCGTTCCACCGACTGGTTAAAGCGCCATTTGTCTATTTCGGCATCGTTGCCGGACAACAGAACATCAGGGACTTTCCATCCGTTATATTCCGCCGGACGTGTGTAAACTGGCGGTGCCAGTAAGTCGTCCTGAAACGAGTCGGTCAATGCCGATGTCTCGTCGCTCATGGCACCGGGAATTAGCCTGACAACGGCATCGCAAATAACGGCTGCTGCCAGCTCGCCGCCAGTCAGGACATAATCGCCAATGGAAATTTCTTCGGTAACCAGATAATCGCGGATGCGTTGGTCAATACCTTTGTAGTGGCCACACAGAATCAACATGTTCTTGTGCAGCGATAACCGGTTGGCCATGCGTTGATCAAATTTTTTTCCGTCGGGCGAGGTGTAAATGATGGTGTCGTATTCGCGCTCGGACTTCAGCTGCTCAATAGCCCTGAATACAGGGTCAATGGTCATGACCATGCCGGCACCTCCACCAAAAGCGTAATCGTCAACCCGTTTGTGTTTGTCAACGGACCAGTTTCGGATATCGTGAATGAAAATTTCAACAACTCCGGCCTCCCTGGCTCGTTTCAGTATGGAATGTTCCGTGGGGCTGCTTAAAAGTGCCGGAAGAACGGTTAATATATCTATGCGCATATAATTCGCTGTTAGAAAATGCAAAAATAGTTATTTCGTTCTCTTTCCAAAATAAAAAACCATGGAATAGATCATAAAAAAACATGAGGAATTACAGCGTTTTTGATCCGAAAATAGTTGACTAAACGTTTGTTTTATAGGAATTCTGTTTTTACCTTGTCATGCGAAAACCGGCATAAACCGCGCTACTTTTTTTCTTTATGAAACGGATTAAAAAAATATTAGTTATTGATGACTCCTCGACCAGTGTATTCCTTTTGGAGAACCTTTTAAAGGAAGAGGGCTACGAAGTCGTAACGGCCACAACGGGTGAAAGTGGCATGAAAGCCATTCATAGCAAAAGCCCTGACCTTGTTTTGCTCGACATCATGATGCCCGGAAAATCGGGTTTTGACGTCCTTGAAGAGATGAAAAAAGACCAAACCCTTGCCTCCATTCCTGTCATTATTATTTCGGCCCGTGTTGGCCGTGCCGAGATTGAAAAGGGACTGGGTCTTGGAGCTTTTGAATATTTGACTAAACCGCTCGATTTTGATAAGTTTTACGACGCCTTGCGCCGAATTGAAAAGGAGCAGGAGAGAAAGAGCAACTCATAGCAAAGGCTTTCATATCCCCGGTCAAAAACTCATCGCTTTTCGCCCACACGCTGTTGGTGCCATTCCAACATCTGATCGATTTCCTGCTGGCTATGTTTCCATCGGCGGTGTGACCACAAATAATATTCCGGTTTCCGGCGGGCTGTTTCTTCCACTTTGCTCATGTATGTCTGCGTTATTTCGCCGTATTTCGTCGATGATGGATTTTCAAACATATCTATGATTTCGAGTGTGTAATAGCCCCGTTTTACTTTCTGTACATCGAAATATACAACCGGAATATTGGCTGTCCGGGCGTACTCTTCCGCCCCGTGAAGGCATGGTGTGTCGTAACCGAAGAACTTGGCCATAATGGCTTTTTGTGTGTTGGTTGGATTTTGGTCAGCTGCCAATACAATACTCACAGGTTCGGGCTTTTTAGCCATGAAAAAATCGCGGGTTCCTTTAATCGAAACCATTTGCATACCAAACCGTTCCCGTTTTTTTCGTGACCAACTCTCCATCAGTTTGTTGGTCATGGGCATGTAAATCGATACGGCTTGATGTTTTATTTGCATATCCAACGCTAAAATTCCCCATTCCCAATTTCCATAATGCGATGCCAGGTTGATTACATCCCTTCCCTGGGCAAAATATTTTTCCATCACTTCGGGATTGAGCACTTTCCAGTGTTCTCTGACCTGTTTTTCGGTCATGTAAAATCCTTTAAGGGTTTCAACGGTGATATCGGCCAGGTGCAGGTAAAATGTTTTGGCAATTCTCCGTATTTCCTTCGTATCTTTTTCTGGAAAACATTTTTGCAAATTTCCCATGACAACCTTTTTTCGGTATCCCACCACGTGGAAAAGTAGAAACGCCATGAAACGGGCTTTGGCGTGCAGTACCCAAAATGGGGTAATGCCAATTATAAAAACAAATGCCCTGAACAATTGGAATAGAATTTTTGAACCCATAATTTCTTTGGTTATTTATGCCCCAAAATTAGAAATAAAACGTTTGTATGGTAGTCGAATATGGAACTTTCCTGTTTTTTTCCTATTTTTGGACTTTACAAAAGCAAAAACAATATGTTAAAGATAAAAGTAACAAAACTAACCCCCGAACAAATTCGCGAAAAAGGGGTTGACCAATGGCCAATTTGGGAAAAAGAAGTATCGGATTTTCCCTGGCACTATGACAGCACCGAGCATTGCCTGCTTTGGGAGGGCGATGTAATTGTATCGACCGATTTTGAAGAGGTCCGGTTTGGCAAGGGCGATTTTGTTACCTTTCCCAGGGGACTTTCTTGAAAATGGAAAGTATTGAAACCGGTATGTAAACATTATCATTTTGGATAGAATAGCAACAATATTTCTAACCATTGTAGTTTTTATAGGCATCGTTAGACCATCCTTTGCCGATGAGAAACAAACGCCCTGTTCGCGTATTCTGTTTATTTTGGATGCTTCGTATTCCATGCTCACGAAATGGGAAGGTGGGCGAAAAATTGACGTTTCAAAACAAATTATTGGAAAAATCATTGACAGTCTGGCGCAATATTCCAACGTTCAGGTGGCATTGCGTGTTTATGGACACCAGAAACCGGTGCCACCCCAGGATTGCAGCGATACAAAACTCGAAGTGCCATTTTCAGAAGGTAACCATCAGGCGTTAAAGGATTTTTTGTTTCGTATTCAAGCCCGGGGAACAACCCCAATTGCACGCAGTTTACAGGAAGCCGCCAACGATTTTCCTGACGACAACTGCCGCCACGTTATTATTCTTCTGACTGACGGCATTGAATCGTGCGATGGCGATCCCTGTGCCGTAAGCCTTGAACTGCAAAAACAGGGAATTGTGTTGGAACCTTTTGTTGTGGGAATTGGGCTTGATGTGGGCTTCCGGCAGACTTTCGAATGTGTCGGAAAATATTATGATGCCGTCAATGAATCCAAATTCGACGAGATAATGGGAATTATTATAACCCAGGCCATCAATACCACCTCGGCTCAGGTTAATTTACTGGATGCGTCTGGGTTACCCACAGGAACCAATGTCAATATGACCTTCTATGATCGCAAATCAGGGGCAGTGCGGTACAACTATCTACACACACTAAACTACCGTGGAAACCCCGATACGCTTTTCCTGGATCCGGGTTATGCTTATCGTCTGAAAATCCACACTTTGCCACCACTTTGGCTCGACAGTCTAGCCCTTCAGAATGGAATTCACAATGTTTTTGCCGTGGACGCTCCCATGGGCCATTTGACAGTAAAAGATCCAAAAGGCGTTATAAACCAACCTGTTAAGGTTCTTGTTAAGCAAACGACAAGTGGCGAAACCGTCCACATTCAAAATATTGGCGAAAAGGTTCAGTACCTTACAGGCGATTACCAGTTAGATATCCTGACAACCCCCACCATTACCATCGACAGTGTCAACATCCGCCAAAGCCACACTACTACAGTTGATATTCCCCGTCCGGGCATTGTCAATTTCGTGAATAACAGCGAGGGGCAAGGCGGAATTTACAAGCACACTCCGGAGGGCTTGATTATGATTCAGCCATTCCCCGACAACATGCGCTTTTTCAGCATCACGCTGCAGCCCGGAAAATACATGGCCATGTTCCGCCCCATTGGGAAACAGGAAACGCTGGCGGTCATTAAACGCGAGTTTGAAGTAAAGCAGGGGGAAATAATCAGGGTTTTGCTTTATTAGAAAAGAAAAAAACAATTCGTAAGTAAACAACAATGGATTTGTCGAAATACAACCCCAACAGGCAATTTTTACTTTACAAAACCGACAGCGGTGATATAAAGGTGGATGTTTTGATACAAAACGAAACTATATGGTTGACACAAAGCAAAATAGCCGAGCTGTTTGAGGTACAACGTCCTGCCATAACCAAGCATTTGAACAATATTTTTTAAAGTGGAGAACTGGACGAAAAAGTGGTATGTCCCATTTTGGAACTAACCACTCAACACGGTGCTATTGCTGAGAAAACACAAACCAAACCCACTAAATTTTATAATCTCGATGCCATTATTGCAGTTGGTTATCGAGTTAACTCAAAAAGGGCCACGCAATTCAGAATTTGGGCAACTGCCGTACTAAAAGAGTTTATTATAAAAGGCTACACCATGGATGTGGAGCGTTTGAAAAACCTACAACCGATTTTTGGGCAAGATTATTTCAAAGAGCAGCTCGAAAAAATTCGCGACATCCGTAGTGCGGAACGTAGGTTTTATCAGCAAATTACCGATATTTATGCCGAGTGCAGTATTGATTATCACTATTGTCCGATTAAAAATGGAAAACACACGACCAGTATTCTAAATTACTG
>JBBISE010000072.1:0-16170 GCA_037441445.1 Salinivirgaceae bacterium | reverse complement strand
GAGGAATTCCATGGAGTACATTGCTTTTCCTGACGAAATGGAACTCAGCGCTGTCGAGTATTTGTTCATTTCAGCTAAAGGCACGCGTGCTGTAATTTTCTCATGCGAACCTTCGTTGTTCATGCCCTCGATCATGGCGCGGCGTGTTTGTAAATCGCCCATAACGTCGCCCATGTGGTCTGACGGAACTAATACCTCAACTTTGTAAACGGGTTCCATGATTTTTGGCCCGGCATTGCGGAATGCTTCGCTGAATGCCTTACTTCCCGCCAATTTGAATGAAATTTCGTTGGAATCAACAGGGTGCATTTTTCCATCATACACTATTACACGGATATCGCGAGCATAGGATCCTGTCAGTGGTCCGCGTTCCATACGTTCCATAATTCCTTTCAGGATTGCCGGAAGGAAACGGGCGTCAATGGCACCGCCAACGATACTGTTTACAAAAACCAGTTTTCCGCCCCATGCCAATTTGTGTTCGTCCATACCACGCACTGAAACCGTAATGTCCTTACCTCCAAAGCTGAATGATTTCGGATCGGGCATACCTTCGTAGTAGGGTTCAACAACTAAATGAACTTCACCAAATTGTCCGGCACCACCCGACTGTTTTTTATGTCTGAAGTCGGCCTGGGCTGCTTTGGTAATGGTTTCGCGATAAGGTATTTTAGGTGCAATAAATTCAATGGGGAGTTTGAAAAGCTTCTCAATTTGCCACTTCATGGTGTTCAGGTGGAATTCGCCTTGGCCGTGGACAATCATCTGGCGTAACTCTTTGCTCATTTCCATGATAATGGTTGGATCTTCGCTGGCAATCCTGTTAATGGTTTCGGCCAGTTTTTCCTCATCCGATTCGTTTACCGCTTTCACTGCTGTGCGGAATTTTGGTGCAGGGAATTTAATGGGGACGTATTTCCAATCGGCTTCTTTTTCCGAGAACGTGTCGTTGGTTTTGCATTCTTTTAGTTTAACCACAGCTCCTATGTCACCGGCATTAACTTCGCTTGTTTTAATGCGGTTTTTTCCTGCAACATGGAAAAGTTGGGTAAAACGTTCTTTGTTTTGTGTCCGGCGGTTAATAAGGTCAACACCTTCTTTAAGGCATCCTGTAATTACTTTAAAATAACAGACTTCGCCAATGTGTTCTTCAACGGAGGTTTTAAACACGAACAATGATACGGGACCGTCAGTTTTAATGGGGTGTTCTTTGCCGTCGGTATCTTTGAATGCCTGTACATCGCCCGCTGTTGGTGCACAGTTGTTCAGGAATTCTGTCAGGCGGCGGATTCCCATATCTTTTTTTGCCGAGGCGCAGAAAATGGGGAACATTGAACGATGTACCAACCCTTTACGTATCCCCTGGCGCATTTGGTCTTCGTTCAATGAACCAGTTTCAAAGAATAACTCCATTAGCTGTTCGTCATTTTCGGCGGCAGCTTCAACAAGTGCGTTATGATACTCGTTAGCCTTGTCCATTTCTGATGCAGGAATTTCTTTTGCTTCCGGATTTCCACCTTCAGGTTTCCAGGTGTACATTTTCATTTTCAGTACATCAATTACGGCATTGAATCCCTGGCCTGTTACGACCGGATATTGTACAATAACGGCTTTTGCCCCGAATTTTGCTTTAAAATCTTCAACACATTTGTCGAAGTTGGCTTTTTCGTGATCTAATTGATTGATTAGCAGAACCATGGGTTTTTGCATGCGTTCCGTAATGCGACAAACCAGTTCTGTCCCTACTTCAACACCCTGTTGTGCATTGATTAGCAAAAGGCTACTGTCGCAAACTGATAAACTGCCGACTACCTGGCCGTTAAAATCGTCCAATCCCGGAGTGTCTATTATATTTAATTTTTTGTTTTGGAATTCGTAATGCAATACGGTTGAATAGACAGAACGCCCCTGTTCGTGCTCAATGTCACGATAGTCTGAGCAGGTGTTTTTGCTTTCAACGTCGCCCCTGCGGCTAATTACCCCTCCAACTAATAACATAGCTTCGGCAAGTGTGGTCTTTCCTGATCCGGCACTGCCTACCAACGCAATGTTTTTTAACTCACTCGGTTGATATACTTTCATGTGTTTAAGAATTTATGGTTACTATTTTTTTTCTTTTTGTCGTGGATAATCGATAAACTTCTAAACTACTGTTTCTTTTGCGAAAAGCGCCCGTAAAAATACGAATATTTTGATAACATCAAATTTTCAGTGAAATATTTTTACCCAGCTATTTCGTTGTCTGTGACATGTTAACGATTCGTTAAAAAAATAGCTCGAAGTACCCCGAGTGGCACTATTCTTGATGTTCTATGGCGTCTATGAAGAAGCCTCCTATGATTCATTTCTGTTACTAATCTGTGATTTGTATGCAAGTGTCGACCCCTGTATTTAATTGGGCAGCCAACCGTTTAATTGATACCGAAAAAATTAAAATTCATATTCCTGATTTTGAACGCTATATCGAGCCTTTCACTGGTGGTGGGCAAATGTTCTTCAGTTTATTGCCTCAGACACCATCGTTGTTAAACGATATTAATCCCAATATCATTTCTTTTTATCAGGAATTACAGAATGAAAAAAGCCCTTTAAAAAAAGAAATTTCCACGTTGCTTGACGAGTGGAAGATTGTGGAGCGTTTCTTTGATTTCGTGCAACACGATCTGCAAATGGTGGTGAACGATATGAATCAGCAAATCATTACAATTCAGGACGCCCCGTATGTTTTAAGGACCATTTTTTCCTTAAACATGCAACAGCCCGAATTTGAATCGTTGTTCAGCATCAAAAACGTTGTCGATTCCGATAACCTTATAGAAACCTTCGTTTCTGCCTGCACTAGTCACTTAAAAAAGATTAATTGCAAGAACTTTGTTCCTATATCGCCTATAATACTAAAAAATGGATTTTTTAATCATTTGCGCCATCTGAACAACAACTGGACAAAATACAAAAAGGTAGCCAGCAACAAACGGTTGGCAATATGGTATTTTGTCAACCTTTTGTCGGACACCGCCCGCATAAACTATAACGATATCGACAAAGTAAACCTGCCTTTTCCAAAAAACGCGCCTTCAACAAAGGAAATTGAGGTAGAAATTGACCGCATATTCGGATACGATTTTAAATCAACGCTTGAAAATGCCCGTTTTTGTTGTGCCGATTATGCTGATTTTCTAAATAGTATTGGTGTTGCTGAACGTGACTTCGTTTATGTTGATCCCCCTTTTAATGCAAAATACCTGCACTACGAGCATTCTGCTTTCTCTGAAAAAGATCATGTCCGTCTGGCCGAGACTATTAGTCGTTTGAATTGTCGTTGGATGCTTATAATAAAGGAAGCCGACTACAAACCGTCTCTTTATGGGAAAATAAAAGTAAAAGTAACCAAAGCACCCATGATTTCCGGCAAGGAAAATGGGTTTTTGGTGGTGGTGAATTATTAGGAGTGGCAAGGGCCTTCCATATTTCTTCTATCATTTTCTGTTTTTGAACTGGTTTTACAAACAGTCCATCATGGACGCACTGTAATTTTTCATCTCTGTCCAGCCATTTTTTTGCCTGTAATATTTGCAAACATTGCCAAGTGGCTGATAGTCACAAATACTCCTTTTTTTTATATGAATTGATTTGCAAACAAAAAAGCCCCTGAAAATCAGAGGCTTTTGCAACTTGTTGGCGGTGCGGACGGGACTCGAACCCGCGACCCTCGGCGTGACAGGCCGATATTCTAACCAACTGAACTACCGCACCATTGTGCTCAATTGCGGTGCAAATATAGCACCTTTATTTTTACCTGCAAACTTTTTTCCTAAAAAAAAGAGAAAAATAGTTCACTTTTTTCTATGCATTTCTTTTCTAAAGGGTTATGTTTTCAGGGTCTTCGAAAGAAACTGAAGTTTACTTTTCCGTAATGTCTCACTTCAAAGAAATAAGGGTTGTTCTCATACCTGTCTTCAGGGGAATGTTCGCAGATAAAAATACCACCCGGCTTCAAAATATCGTTCTCGAAGACCAAATCGGCAATTTTGTGCCTCTCTTTAAAGTCGAAAGGGGGATCGGCAAAAACAAGGTCGAAGTGCTGTTTGGGGGCCTTTCTGATATATTTTATGGCATCGGTGGTGAACAATTGAACACCGCATATGCCCAGTTCATGCAGGTTTTTTTTAATGAACGTAGCATGCAATAGGCTGATTTCAACGCCCGATATCCTTTTTGTGCCTCGACTGTAAAACTCAAACAGAACACTTCCTGTACCAGAAAATAGGTCCAAGACAGTGAGTTCTTCAAATTCGTAGCGGTTCGACAGGATATTAAACAGTGCTTCGCGCGCAATATCGGTTGTTGGCCTTGCCTTGAAGTTCGTGGGGACATTTATTTTCCGTCCGCCTAATGTGCCTCCTATTATACGCATAAATGCAGGTTCATAAGGTTAATGTACCTATGGAGGGGGATTTTATCGACCACCCGTCCGTGAAAAATCGAATGATTTCGTTCGAGAGCAACGTTTGGAAAATACTTTTTTAGAAATGTCAATTCTTCCGAATGTTGATCGATATTACCTAACATCCTTATAACTAACTTGTCCGCATCCAGATTTAGTTGATCAACCGCATTAACAACAAAGTAACCAAGGTCAAAATAGTTCAGGATCGTATATTGATTGTGCAGAGTAAGTTTGCCATTTTCAGTAATGAACAAATCAAAACTTTCTCTTTCCTTATTGATTATAACCTGGGTTTGTCCTCCTGTGTATTTTTCTGTCACCATTCTTTCACAAACCGGAATGGTCTGGCAAAACCAAGTTGCCGAGGGTTGATGGTTGTTCAGAGCTGAAAATAAAGGTGTGGGAATTGACGAGATACACCAGATATCGAGCGACTGAAGCCGGTTTACGATAATATTCGATGCCAAATGTGTGGGCATATGCAGCGCTTCCAGCAATCCCGAAGCATTTTGGGCACTGTATAAGGTGTCGGGTACAAACGTTAGCCTTTGCGAGTAAAACATCAGCTTTACCTGTCTGTAAGGCATCCGGAGTAAATCATCCCAGTAATTAATTTCGCCAAGGAGAGTTGCTATGTCATCAATGGGTAAGTCTTCTACAAAAACGTACTCTTTAATGAAGAGTATCTGATAATTATCAGGGTTGGCTATACAAAACGAAAATCCATCCAGGGAAGCCTGAATGGATATTTCGTAATTTGCAGTCAACCCGATATCAAATACCGGATCGGTATATTCGGAGTTGGCTTTTATGCGGTACATTCAACTATTCCCAGTTTCCGGCATTGTTGTTTGATTCCGTGAGCGATCCAACCTTAAGTCCAGGAAAAGGTTTGCCATCGTTGAGGTTGATAATTAGTTGCTCGTCCATTCCTCTAAGAATGTCAACATTCAGTGCGCTGGCTTCAAACACGTTGACTGGAAGACCGGATGCCTTCACGTCGGCAACGCCAAGAGAGAATTTTTTTCCGCCACTGAAAGGAATAAAAGGCATAGAATCGGGTCCTGCTGGTTTGTTTTTAAACAAACTGTCCAATACAGAAACTTTGATAGTATCACGCGAAATTAATCCCATTTTCAATGCCAATTGTTCAGCCTTTATTCTGCTCTTCAATGAGTCAATGAACTCCTCGGGAATAGTTCCGATAGCGCGAACCACAGGTAATTGGCCGCCCTTAACGAAAGTCAACAAGGAATCAAAATTTGCGGTGTACCTGCCATGCACTACTTTGTACAGAACTTGTGCATTGCGAATGTCTTTCAAACGGCTGATCACTTTTTCGTACCTGTCTGCTTTTTCTTTGTCGAAACGGATGGGGCTCATAATGCTCTCGTACAATAAGTAGGCAAGTCCTACAATCATTAGGGCGAGAAGGATTTGAAGAATTTTTCTCATTGTTGTATGTTTTTTTATTGTGTTTAATAATTTCTGCCTAAGCCTTGCAAATTTATAAATAATTTCCTGTTCGAACGGTTTTTTTGTGCTCTTTTTATAAAATTGTTGTGCCTTTCTAAAATTTAAAAGCATCTGTCGGTCGAAAATAATGGCGAAAAGTTACCTTTGTGACGAAGACTATTCAACGTCTGATTGAAAATCGAAAGAAAACATCTACCAATGTTAGGATCCCATTTGGCAAAACTGATTATTAAGGGTCTCCAATATCAGCCCACAGACGACCAAAACAAGTTAATACTTAGTCTGGGTATGTTTTTTGTCAGCGACGATCCCCACTCGGTTTTCATGATCAGGGGATATGCCGGAACCGGCAAAACAACCATTATAGCAACGCTTGTCAATGTTTTAAATCAGTTAAACCAACCGGTAGTGCTTCTGGCTCCCACGGGAAGGGCAGCAAAAGTATTAGCGCAATATTCGGGCTTTCAGGCCAGTACAATCCATAAAAAGATCTACCGACAAAAAAGGGGTGCTGATATGGAAAGCCGGTTTGAAATAGACCGAAATTTGCACCGGAATACTATTTTTATTGTCGATGAAGCATCAATGATAGGCGATCAATCGGTTGATAATGCTTTTTTTGGCTCAGGAAACTTGTTGCGCGATTTGATTGATTATATTGATTCCGGATTTCGTTGCAAGCTAATACTTTCAGGCGATGTGGCCCAGCTTCCACCCGTGGGTATCAGCCTGAGCCCCGCATTACGCGAACAGGAACTTGGAGCTTATGGTAAAAAAGTTATAATCAGTACGCTTAGAGATGTGATTCGACAAGCCGAAGGTTCAGGAATATTATACAATGCCACTGCTATCAGAACTAAACTGGCCAATCGTGATTATTCCCTTCCCATATTCAAAGCTAAAGGGTTTGCTGACATGAAAGTTATATCGGGTAATGAATTCGGTGAGCACCTCGAAACTTGCTATAGTAAATACGGTATTGAAGAGGTTGCTGTTATAACCGGAACAAACAAGCAGGCCGGAATTTACAATATGGGAATAAGGCAAACCGTGCTATGGCACGAGGATAATTTAGTATCCGGCGATTTGCTTATGGTGGTCAAAAACAATTACTATTGGGTTGCCGATGAGGCCGGCCAGAAATTTATTGCCAATGGCGATATTGTTAGGCTGAAGAGGGTAAAAAAAATTGTGGAGAAATATGGTTTTCAGTTTGCCCAGGCCGTCATAACCTTATCTGACGATGATTCCACGGAACTTGACGTTACGCTCATTTTGGATTCGCTTACATCGCCTTCGGCTGCGTTGAATGAAGACCAAAACCGGAAGTTGTACAGTTCAGTTGAAGCGGAGTATGCAACGGTTACCAACAAGCAGAAACGGTTTCTCGAAATTCGCAACAATCCGTATTTTAATGCCTTACAGGTAAAATTTGCCTATGCTGTAACCTGTCACAAATCACTGGGAGGACAATGGAATGCCGTTTTTGTCGATCAAGGCTATTTTACAGATGACATGCTGAATATTGAGTATTTCCGATGGCTCTATACCGCTGTAACCAGGGCAAAATCAGAACTTTACCTGGTGAATTTTAAGGAAGGGTTCTTTGGCAGCTAATGTTCCCTTAGAACCTAGCTGCTTTTTGAAAACTTTCGCAAAGCATATTTGTTATCTTTGCGCACAAAAATCAAACAGTATAAAATGGCAAACAGAATTATGGATCCCATTGGAAGGTTAATGGGATTAAGGTACAAATCGCACCCCTGGCACGGGGTTGACGTGGGCCCGAATGCCCCCGAAGTGCTCACCGCATTTATTGAAATGGTTACAACTGACACGGTAAAATACGAAGTGGATAAGGTCTCCGGATATTTGAAAATTGACCGTCCCCAAAAATATTCCAATGTCCTGCCGGCACTTTATGGCTTTATTCCGCAGACTTTATGCGATTCGAAAGTGGCATCAATTGCTTGTGAAGCCACGGGTAGGGCTGATATTCTGGGCGACGGTGACCCTTTGGATATTTGTGTTTTGGCAGAAAAATCAATAACCCATGGAAATATCCTTGTTCAGGCAATACCCATTGGTGGTTTCAGAATGATTGACGGCAACCAGGCCGACGATAAAATTATTGCTGTTCTGCGCGATGATGCTGTGTATGGACATTTCCGCGAATTAACTGATTGTCCCGAGTTGGTTGTAACCCGTTTGAAGCACTACTTCCTTACATACAAGGATTTACCTGGCAATCGCCGCAATTGCGAAATAACACACACATACGATGCAGCTGAGGCTCGAAAAATAATTGAAGCCTCGTTGGAAGATTATCGAAAAAAATTTGAGGGGCTTGACACCATATTGTCGGAATATGGTATGATGAAATCGACATAACCATGTGTATAATTTGTTCTTTGATGGAAATTTCGTGACCATTTTCGCAGATAAGTTGTATATTTAGTGCTCAATTTTTTTGGCCGCAAACCTTTTGGTAATGTATTAAAAACAAGAATGCTATGGCACGTTTTTCAATTTGGTTATTTCCCGTTTTGCTTTTGGTTAGCTGTATGCCCGACAAAAGTCAGTATTATATCGAAAACAATCCTTACAAGTCGTTTAAAACTTATCAGGATTTTCGTTCTACCATTGATGATTTGGTTTCAATCCGAAATCAAACAGTCCGCGACTCGCTGGTTCAGCTTTTCCGCGACAGCCTGAAAGCCAACCAGCAGATACCTTTTAGTATTGATACACTGGTACTTTTCATGTATTTTGGTGAAGCAAAGCAGGTGACATTTGTTGGAGATTTCAATGAGTGGTCAACCGAAAACAAAGATTTTCGTGCCAAGAAAGCAGGCAAAGGCAATCTGTGGATTTTGGAGAAAAGCTTTCCGGCTGACGCGCGATTGGATTACAAAATTGTGATTAACGACAAAGATTGGATTCTCGATCCCGATAATGTTCACGTGCAGCACAGTGGTTTTGGGCCAAATTCTGAACTAAGAATGCCCCTTTGGCAATACCCTGTAAACACCATCGAGCAACCCGAAATACAAAAAGGATCGCTCTCGGAAGCCCTCGCCATCCGGAGCAATGAAACGAATTTAGACTATTTGATAAATTACAGGGTTTATACACCCGCCAATTACCAAAACCTGAACGATTTACCCGTAATTTATGTGACCGATGGGCATGAGTATGCTAATCAATTGAATGGCAGTTTAATAACAGTCTTGGACAACTTGATTTCCGCTAACAGGACACAGCCGGTAATTGCCGTGTTTATCGATCCCCGTAACCCGGAAAACCCAAGTGAAAACCGACGTTTAAATGAATATGCCGCCAACGACAGGTTTGTTGATTTTTTGGCCCATGAACTTGTTCCCGAAATCGATAAAAATTACAAAACCAGCAAATTGGCAACGGCAAGGGCTATTCTGGGTGCATCGTACGGTGGTTGGATATCAACGTACGTTGGGGTACGAAAACCGGACGTTTTTGGATTGGTGGCGGCACAATCTCCCGCTTTCAATCAGGATTTAATCCGCGAATATGGAAAGCAGAAGATGCTGCCTCTTAGGATTTTCATGAGCTGTGGTACTCTCTTCGATGGTAGCGAAAACACCCGGCTAATGCGCGATGTGTTGATTTACAAGGGCTATCCATTAGAGTATATTGAAGTGAATGAGAGCCACTCCTGGGGTGCTTGGCGCGCACAAATTGATAAAATGTTGCTCTTTTTCTTTAGAAAATAATGACCATGGCTAAATACTCAATCCATTGGTTGTTACTGTTTTTTGTTTTTGCATGTCAACCAGCAGAGCACCAAACCGAAGGAAAAGATACAATCGGTTCCCAGCGAATAGCACAGCTCCCCGATGAAATAAATGAAACCAGCGCTCTGGTTTACCACAATGGTTTTTTGTTAACACTGAATGACTCAGGAGGCGATCCTATTCTGTACCAAATCGACACGGGCTCTTTTCACGTGACCAGGAAAAACCATCTTATTGAAGTCCCCAATATTGACTGGGAGGCCATGGCATTAAACCACCAGCACGCTTTTATTGGCGACTTTGGGAACAATTATGGCGTACGTAATGACCTTTGTATCTATTACATTTGTAAATCTGATTTAGATAAAACCCAAACTAACCCACAGAAAATAAGTTTTACGTATGCTAACTGGGAAGCTCCGGCTAAAAGTCTGCACAGTACACGATTCGATGCCGAAGCCATGTTGGCTTTTGAAGACACCCTGTGGCTCTTCTCCAAAGATTGGGTCGAATACAAAACAACTATTTATAAAATTCCTGCAAAAGCAGGTACCCATGTTTTAACCCCATGGAAAACCCTCGAAGTCGATGGTCTGGTAACGGATGCCTGTTTTGGTACTTCTTCAGGTTCAATTTGGCTGACGGGATATAAAAAATACGTACCATTATTGTGGAAACTCCATTATGTTGACAGCCTGCAATTGATTGAAGTCAGGAAACGCTGGACTATTAATGCTCCCGACAGTATTCAAAACGAGGGGCTTTGTTTTGTGGGAAATGAGCTTTGGTTTACATCAGAAAAAAGCAAGTCACTCCCAGCTGCAATTTACAAAGTGGTACTGCCCGAATAATGAGTTTTAGTAAAACGTAACAATGAAAACAAAAGAAGAAATAGCAAACAATTGGTTACCCCGTTACACGGGACGTCCCATTGAAGAATTTAGTCAGTATGTCCTGCTTACCAATTTTTCGCACTACCTGCACCTTTTTTCGGAATGGTATAAGGTTCCCATTATGGGCGAGAATGCTGTGATGCCAAGTGTTTCGAACGGACGGATTACCCTTGTTAATTTTGGCATGGGAAGCCCCAACGCAGCTACAATCCTTGATTTGCTCACTGCCATTAAGCCCAAAGCGGTGCTTTTTTTAGGTAAATGTGGCGGATTGAAAAAGAAGAATAAACTGGGTGATTTGATTTTACCCATTGCTGCTATTCGTAGTGAAGGAACAAGCAACGACTATCTTCCACCTGAGGTGCCTGCACTACCGGCGTTTATGCTTCAACGTGCCATATCTACAAGCATTCGTGATGCCGGTCTGGATTACTGGACTGGAACCGTTTTCACGACCAACAAGCGTGTTTGGGAGTACGACGAGCGCTTCAAGAAATATCTTGAAAAAACTCGCGCCATGGCCATTGATATGGAAACGGCCACAATATTTTCCGTTGGTTTCTACAACCAGATTCCCGCAGGTGCGCTTTTATTGGTTAGCGACCAACCTATGATTTCGACTGGGGTGAAAACTGCCGAAAGCGACAAAGTTGTAACTGCACAATTTGTTGAAAACCATTTGAAAGCGGGGATACGAGCACTGGAAGAAATAATGAATAACGGTCAGAGTGTTAAACATCTCAGGTTTTAGATTATGCCTTTAATGACATACAACGACATAATGAAAGATTTGAAAGCCAGGAAGTTTTATCCGGTTTACTTTCTTATGGGCGAAGAGGATTTTTTTATTGACGAAGTGGCCGACTACATCGCAAAAAATGCCTTGAAGGACGAGGAACGCGATTTCAATCAAACCGTTATATATGGTGATGATACGTCACTGCCACAAATCATTGTCGAAGCCCGTCGGTTCCCCATGATGGCCGAACGACAGGTAATTATCATCAAGGAAGCGCAATCCGTCAAAGGAATTGACGGTGCTGACAGCGAAAAAGAATCTGCCTGGGTTAGTTATGCAACAAACCCAATTGCTACAACATTGCTGGTTATAATCTATCGTGGCAAAACCCTCGACAAACGAAAAAAACTGTACAAGGCACTCGAGAAAACAGGCGTGCTGCTGGATGCAAAGCGTCTGTACGAATCACAAATGCCCGAGTGGATTTTATCGTATGTAAAATCAAAAGGTTATGATATTCAAACGGCCGCTGCACAGGTGCTTGTGTCGCACCTTGGAAACGATTTAACCAAAGTTGTTAATGGCCTTGCAAAGCTTATGACTTTGTTGCCACAGGGAACTACAATTAATGGGCAACATATTGAAGATAATATTGGTATATCTAAAGAGTATAACATTTTTGAACTAAACAAAGCCATTGGGATGCGCGATACCACAAAGGCATTCACAATCATTGCTCACTTTGCAAAAAATCAAAAAGACAATCCTATACAGGTTATTGTCAGTCAATTGTTTACCTACTTTGTGAAAATTTTGTTAGTGCACACTTCCTATAAAGGCCTTGACAAAGCTGGGTTGTCCAATGCGTTGGGAGTTAACATTTATTTTGTTTCAGAATATCAGGATGCAGCCCGTAATTATTCCAAAGACAGAGTAGAAAAAATCATTGGATACCTGCGTCATTATGATGCATTCAGCAAAGGCGTAAACGATGCTGGTACCGACAGTGGCGAACTGCTCAAGGAGTTAATTTCGTTGATTATGGTTTGAAAAACAGAAACACTTGGAGCATAAAGCCTTAACCATATACAAAGCATCTGCCGGATCGGGTAAGACATTTAAGCTTACTCAGCATTACCTGTCGCTGGCATTGGCAACAGAAAAGAACTATCAGCGCATTCTGGCCATTACGTTTACCCGCAAGGCCACTGCCGAGATGCGCCAGCGTATTGTTGCCGAATTGCTTTTGCTTTCACACGATCCAAAGGCTTCAAGTCATACCCAAACGTTGACAACCGAGCTGGAAATCAGTCAGGATGAATTACAGGCACGTGCATCGAAATTACTTCCGGCTATTTTGCACGATTACTCAAATTTCTCGGTCACCACCATCGACCAGTTTTTTCAACGGATTATACGCAATCTTACCCGCGAAATGGGACTTTCGGGGGGATACCGGATTGAAATGGATGAACTGAAAATACTGTCGCGCGCTGTTGACGTGATGCTCGATAAAGCAGCAGCAAACCCCATACTGTTCGAACTGGTCTCGGAATATATACGGCACGAAATAATAAATGAAAGCAAAAGCCACATGATCCATAAGGGTATTGTGAGTTTTGTGAAGAAAATGCTTCGCGAAGATCTGAAAAACACATTTATTTCCATGGGCAACGATAAATTTGACCATCAGATTCTTAGTCTTCAAAAAGAGATGTTTGTTCGGGTCAAAGCATTTGAGAAACAAGTTGCCCTGCGAACCGACAGGATGGAAAAAATACTATCAGACAATGATTTAACATTGGAGGATTTTTCCAAACTCAGTAATCCAAAAAAGTTCTATAGTCGGTTGAAGATGTTTGTCTCAAAGCAAAGCGATATAGATGTCGTTTTTGACAGTGATTTTTCGGAGAACAAAGGAGCCCTGACCTTTTTTACTACATCCTTTTACGGCAAGAACAAAGCAAAGCTCGATGCGTTTGCCCAACAACTGTTCCCCATTTTTGAAGAGGATGTTCAGTTTTTTATGGAAAACTACCCAACCTATTTTCTTTCAAAAAATGCACGGTCAAGACTCTGGTTTATTCGCTTTTTTGGGTATATCTGGCACGAAATGAACCAAATTAAACTCGACGATAACCTATTTGTTATTGGCGATGCCCCTGTCCTGTTGTCACAAATTGCCAATGAAGCCGATTCGCCATTTATTTTCGAACGCATTGCAAACAACTATAACCATTTCATGATTGATGAATTTCAGGACACATCAACCCTGCAATGGTTAAACCTTCGTCCGTTTCTGGAAAATAGTATGTCGCAATTCAGTCCGGGAAGACAAAAAAGTACAGTCAACAATTTGATAGTTGGGGATGTTAAACAGGCTATTTATCGGTTTCGGAACGGCAATTGGACGCTCCTGAACGAAAAGGTTGATAAAGAATTGGGGCACCTTGGCATTGCCCAAGAGGTTTTAAATACAAACTGGCGCAGTGAAAAAACAATCATCAGGTTCAACAACCAGATGTTCAGTGTATTGCCCGATTCTATTTCCTTTGGGTTTCTGCCAGGAATGCCCCAAGAGTATCGTCAATACCTGAAATCAATCTACGCAAACCACAGTCAAAATATAAATCCCGGTAAAACAGACGATTATGGTTTTGTTCACTTCGAAACCATTCAGCCCGATAATTACCGGAACGAAACCATTAACAGGGTTTGCCAGCAGGTTTTTGACTTGCTTGACAATGGCGTTGAGCAAGGCGAGATAGCCATTTTGGTGCGTGATTCCAAAGATGGGCAAGCGATAGCCACTCAACTCCTGGCGTATAACCCGGCTGAAACGGGACAAGTGCTCCAGATTAGCATGTCCGACGTGTTATCAATTGATAAAAGTATTGCTGTACAGGTAATTATACAAACTCTCTACTATTTGTCAAACCGGGATGAGGATTTTTATCTTTGGATAGCAGCCTGGCACGTAAATCAAGTTCTGGACAAGGATACGTCGAACTTTTTTACACTGGAACTAGCAACCATTCTTCCAGAAGAATTCTTTCTGCAAGTCGATGAAATTCAGCGACTCCCAATTTACGAAACCGTTGTACGGCTAATTCATCTATTTGAATTGAACAGCAACAAATCAGAAATCCCTTTCCTGTCGAGGCTTTTGAATCTAGTTATTGCCTACCAGCAAAACAACCCGCCGGACCGCAATTCGTTCCTCAAATATTGGGAAGAAGAAGGGACAAAGGTGAAAATTCCGGCTCCAGCGACCTCCAATGCCATTCAAATAATGACAATGCACAAAAGCAAAGGTCTTGAATTCGAACATGTTATTATTCCCTTTGCCGATTGGCCGATAAAACATCCGGGCAGTCACGATATTTGGATTACCGACACCGCGGGGCAAAATAAAATTTCCATTCCGGTGCCATTCAATAAAACAGCCGAATTCTCAACCTATAAGGATCAATTATATGCCGAATATTTTGACATGATAGTCGATTCTGTCAATATTCTTTACGTTGCATTTACAAGGGCTGTCAGGTCGTTGATTGTTTTTTACCACGGAAAATTCGAAAAAAACAGTGTTGCAGAATGGTTGAATACGGCATTTCAGTTTTCCAAGGCATGGGACGGGGCGACATCAGAACCCGAAGAAGAAGGAATACAACGGTTTACCATGGGTAAACAACACTATTCCATGGGACTTAAAAAGAAGAGAATGCCAGGACAGGAATTAATCAGCTCAATGCCCATCAATCAGAAACTTACAGTAGCCGTGCGTTCTAGCAACCGAATTTATCCTAAGCAAGAAGATTTCGTTCTTACCGGGTTGGAATACGGAACAATTATGCACCGGATTATGGAGCAAATAACCACCGTTTCCAGTCTCGACCGAGCCATAAAAAGAGTAGCCGGAAGTGGCCAACTTAAGTGGGATGATATTTCAAGAATTGAACAACAAATTAAAACCTGGATTACGCAACCTGTAGTAAATGAATGGTTTGATGAGTCTGTGCAGGTCTTTAACGAGCAGGTTCTGCTAACACCCGATGGAAAGTTACGACGTCCTGATAGATTAGTTAAAACAAGCGATGAACGTTGGATAGTCATTGATTACAAGTTCACTCATGAACAATCGCCAGAACATGTGGAGCAAATAAAACAATACGTCAGGATATTGAGTAACGTTGGTAAGAAGGTTGATTCCGCTTATCTATGGTATATGGTGCATGAAAAAATTGTAAAAGTGTTTTAGGTACAAGAATTGTTTATCTGGTTTTGTGCTTTGATACTTTCTTTTTTACATAAATTCAACAAATAAATGCAACTTTTACAGAGAGGAGATAAAGATTAAATTTTCAAGTCAAAGGAGAAAGAGATGAAACTCCTTCTCTCCTTGTCCTGATGGATTAAGTTTAATTTTGCCCTCTCCTTACCAAAAAAAAGTTGCAATATGAAACATATAACCCAAGAACAAAGGTACACAATTTCAGTAATGAAACGCCCATACCGACAACCGATTTTTGACACACAAGAGCATGATTAAACCCAGATTACGCATTAGCGATTAGAGGAATTTTGAGAGGGTAGTCCCACAGGTCAGAAAACCATCTTCTTCTTTTTTTTGTCAGAGCAATTGTTAAGACTAAATTGTTATTTATTTTTTGGAAATAGGCACCAATAGAAAAGACACGAAAGCGTAAAGTGGACAGTGTTTTTTGTGTCTTTTCCTGCAATACAAACATTCTAAAAATGGACATCAAATTGTATGCAATAACCACAAAAATTAAACCCAAAATCCGCATTAGGAAAAAAGTTAAATTTGGAGATTAATTT
>JBBISE010000071.1:0-16187 GCA_037441445.1 Salinivirgaceae bacterium | reverse complement strand
ATTTAAATCAAAGCAAGATTGTTTTAACCAACAACCTTATGAAACTTGACAACTATAAATAATTTCTGTTATTACTACATCAAAAACACATCAATGTAATTTCTTTTTGATGAGTGAAAGTTCCTCATTTTATTTTTTAACGGTCATATATACAGTATTTTAATTCATCATTGAGTTGACAATGATGTAGTGTTGTAGTGGATTGTTTTTGCAATTTTAGGTGGTAAATTAGTCCTGCTTAAATGCACACACAACAGATTCAAAAACGACTGTATCATGAAGAACGTAATGCTATTTATTGTCACAATCCTTCTTTATCAGGGAACTTTTGCCCAGAATATTCAAGGGCTGGTGGTCGATAAAAACGGGGAAACCCTTATCGGGGTATTTATTCATGCATTGAAATCGGATACCTATGCTACAACCGATTTGGAAGGGAAATTTACAATTAAAGCCGTGGAAGGAGAGGAACTCGAGTTTTCCATGATTGGCATGAAAAAGCTTGTGGCCCAAGCCACTTTAGGGAACATGAAAATTGTGATGGAAACAGAAGCTATTACCCTAACTGAAAGTGTTGTCATTGGCTACGGTTCAAAAAAGCAAGGTTCTATTACCGGAAGTGTAGTTCAGCTAAAGGCCGATGAAATTGCAAAATCCCCCTCTCAATCGGCAATACAATCGATTCAGGGAAAAGCCGCCGGAATCAATATTGTATCGAACGACGAACCCGGAAAAAATCCATCCATCAGGGTACGAGGCATGGGAACAGTGTTGGGTGGGCGTGATCCGCTTTATATAATAGATGGTGTGGAAGCCTCAAGTCTGAATGGGCTTAGCTCGAATGAAATTGAGAAAATTGACATTTTAAAAGATGCCTCATCGCTAGCCATTTACGGACAAAAGGGTTCCAATGGTGTTGTTGTGGTAACAACAAAAAAAGGCCGTCCCGGAACCATGAAAGTCAGTTTTGACAGTTACTATTCGTACAAAACCATTCAGCGGCGCATTAAAATGGCCGATTCATACAGGTTTGCCTACTACAACAACACCGCTTTAGGCTCGGCAAATTATTTTAGTTTTAATCAACCTTACAATACCAACTGGCTGGATGAGGTTACCTCAAACGGTTACGTTGCCAGCAATTACGTTTCCATTTCGGGCGGAGCCGAAAATGTAAACTACTATTTCGGGTTCACTGACTTCAGGGAAGAAGGGATTCTGAATGGTACCGAATATAAACGCAATAATATTAGTTCCCGGAACGACTTCACTCTGTTCGGAGGCCGACTGAAATTTTCGGACAATCTGAACATCGTATTTTCAAAAAACACACCTAAGCCGTTAAGTGTATTTACAAATGCCTATAAACAATCGCCCATAGTTCCTGTGCGTTTCGAAAACGGGCGGTGGGGAATTCCTCTGGTGAACAGGACAACAGGACTTATGGATATTAACGGCGACGACAGATTTAACAACGTTGCTAACCCGGCAAGCCAACTCTTTTACACGAACGAGGAAGGTCGCGATTTTTCTCTGTTCGGATCCGCATCGGCTGAACTAAAAATCTTTGATTATCTGAAGTTTAATTCTAATTTCGGGGCTACCTATTTTTATGGTAAGTCCTATTCGTTCAATCCTACAAGCGATATTTGGCTTTCGCAAAACCCAACGTCGAGCATTGAAGATTACGAGGCTACTTTTGGAAATAATGCGGTCATTTATAACAGCCTTACTCAAAGACGTTCCGACGATTACAATTGGAATTGGGACAATTTTCTAACCTTTACAAAAAAATACAACATTCATCAAATTTCTGCCGTACTTGGAATTACCCGAAGCAATAAAAATAATTCGGAATATTTGGCCGGAACCCGCTTCAATGTGCCAGTACAAGAGAATTATTGGTATCTGAATTTTTCGAATTACAACACCGAAACATCCCCCCAGGCCGTTACGAGCAATTCGCGCCAAACCCCCATTGTTTCCATCGCTTATTTCATGAGGGCTGATTATGAATTAAACAACAAGTATTTAATATCCGCGTCACTTCGGCGCGAAGGGGTTAGCGTCTTTCAGAAATCTCAACGCTGGGGGATTTTTCCGGCTGTTTCAGCAGGTTGGTTACTATACCGTGAAGAGTTTATGAAAGACCTGACATTTATTAATTTTCTGAAAATCAGGGCTGGCTATGGCGAAGTAGGAAACAGCAATACCGGAAACGCCGTTAATAATCTTGTTTTTGCACAAGGATACAATTATGCTTTTGGAACCGATCAAAGCATCTATCCCGGTTCGGTGGTTCCTTTTCAGGTTGACCCCAACCTGACGTGGGAGACCATGAAAGAGTTCGACCTTGGGATTGACTTTACTGTCCTGAATAGCCTGATTTCAGGCACATTGGAATTTTATAACCGGCAATCGGATAACCTTATTTTGCCCGTTACTCTTCCATCGGTTCTTTCGCCAAACCCGGTTTATGTAAATACCGGACAGGTAATAAACCGTGGTGTGGAGTTTTCGTTGAAATTTACCAAAGAAATAAAAGAAAATTTTGATTACTGGATTAGCGGGAATATTGCCTACAATTACAACGAATTAACCAAAGTGGACAATGCCTATTTTTCCAATTTTATTGGAGGCAGTCTGGGTAATGGACAGTGGGTGAAACAAGTTTTAGCAGAGCACCCGCTGGGAAGTTTTTATGTCTACCAAGTAACCGGTTTCGATGACAACGGAGCCTTTACTTATAGTGCTACAAGAGTTGTGGCGGGTTCATACCTTCCCAAGGTCACCGGTGGGATAAACGTTGGTGTCAATTACCGGAATTTCGATTTCTCGGCTTACTTCTACGGTGTGGCAGGAAATAAGGTTTACAATGGAAAGAAAGCGCAACGATTTGGAGGTGAAAATGTTGAATATGATTTACTTTCTGACTTCTGGCTGCCTTCGAACCCCAACGCAACCAACCCAAAACCTTTCAACGATGTGCCTATTGCATCAACATATTACGTCGAAGATGGTTCGTACCTTCGCCTGAACAACCTGACCATTGGTTACTCGTTGAATAATTTGCATGAGAAAATCGGCAAATTCCGGGTATATGTTTCCACCATGAATCCCTTTGTTTTGACAAAATTCACCGGTTTTACTCCCGAATTAGTCGGCGGCGACAATGCCAATCCCCTGGGAAATGCCGGTATTGAATTGGATGCCTATCCAACCACAAAATCATTCATTGTTGGTCTCAATCTTGAATTCTAACATAATTGGCTATGAAACAAACAGGCAAATATATAGTAATCGTTTTTACAGTGATTTCGACACTGATTATTGGATGTCAGGAAAAGCTTGACGTGCTTCCCAACGATTCCATGACCGAACTCGATTTTCTGAACAATCCGGAAAATGCTGTCCAACTCATAAACGGGATTTACAACAAGCAACTCGACTGGAACATGTATTCCTTTTCGTGGATTGGAGTGACCAGTATAACCAGCGATGATGCTGAAAAAGGTTCGACGGTAAACGATTTGGGAACGGACAAGAAAAACCTGGATGACCTGAATTTCAATTCATCCGACATTTCGTTTAAAGATATCTGGCTTTCGCGTTACGACGGCATTTATCGCGCCAACACTGCATTGCATTACCTTGAACAGTTGAATTTGAATGAAGCCCTGAAAAACCGTCTTATTGGCGAGGCTAAATTTCTGCGGGCTCTGTTCTATTTCGATTTGGTACGCTGTTTTGGAGGCGTTCCGGTTGTTACAAGTAAAATAGATATTAATGATAATGAAACCATAAGAAGAGTTGTTTACACCCGAAAAACCAAAGAAGAAACCTACGATCAAATAAAAGCAGACTTGCTCGATGCCATTGAAAGGTTACCCCTGAAAAGTCAATATTCAGGAACTGACCTGGGAAGAGCATCTCAGGGAGCAGCACAAGCCTTGTTGGCCAAGGTTTACCTTTATCAACAGGACTGGGTTAATGCCTACACCTACGCTAATCAGGTAACGGGTTCGGGACAATACTCGCTGGAACCCGATTATGCTCATGTTTGGCGCGAAATTGGAGAAAACGGTGTTGAGTCCGTTTACGAAGTACAAGCTACACTTACAAAAGGAATTCAGGGCTATTCCGACGTTCAGGGACCACGCGGAACGCCAGACCTGGGCTGGGGTTTCAATGTTCCATCGCAGGCATTGTACAATTCTTTCGAGCCCGGCGATTTGCGCCGTGATGCCTCCATTATGTCCGTTCCCTCGGTGTTGTGGGATGGTTATATTACATCAACCTCGTGGACAAATCCCCGTTACAATTACAAAGCATACCAAAGCAGTATTGCCGAATCGTGGAATGGAAACAAAAGCGAAACGTCCAAAAACCTTAGAATCTTGAAATACAGCGATGTGTTACTGATAAAAGCCGAAGCAGCCTTTCAAAACGGAGCCTCAGGAGAAGCCCTGGAAATTATTAATGACCTGAGAGACCGGGCTGGGTTACCCGAGCGAAACAGTCTTACGCTCGAAGATATTTACAATGAACGCCGGTGGGAGATGGCCATGGAACACGACCGCTGGTTCGACCTGGTGCGGACAGGGACAGCCCAGTCAGCTATGGCCGCCGTTGGCAAGGTTTTTATTCCTGGCAAGCACGAACTGTTCCCTATTCCCGAAGACCAGATCATTGCCAGTGGAGGACTGCTGATTCAAAATCCATAAAAACGAAACAAACCTACACTTTAATAATTCAACCAAGTATTCATTAATTTTAAACATTACACTATGAAAACAAACAGATTTTTCACAATCTTGGCAATAGCAATCGTTGCCGTAGCTTTTACTACCAGTTGTAAAGATGAAGACGATTCTTTACCACCCATTGGCGGATACAACAATTCTGACGAAATTGGTGCTACTGACCTGGTTGCCCATTGGCCATTGAATGGCGATGGTAAAGAAGTTAAAAGTGCTACCATGCCCGAAGGTACTGTTGGGGCATCGTATGTGACTGGTATTAAAGGACAAGCGTTAAGTTTGGCTTCCGGTTACCTGGCCTATCCTGCCATTCCAGCACTAAGTACAACAACCGGAAGCATGACTATTAGTTTGTGGGCAAAACTCACCAACAACGGTGGTACCGATGGTTATCCTTCAGTAATGTTTACCATGGGACGCACTGGTGAATGGGCCGGAAACATCAATTTCATGGCTGAGACCGGTTGGCGCACTGCTGCCAGCGATACCCTAGTAATGAAAGGGCTTGTAGTAATTAAAAATGAAGATGGATCGGCCAACTGGCAAGATATTATTAATTCGGCCAACCCAAGTGCTGATGACATCGCAGCAGGACACGTTGCTCATCCAAACAGGAACGGTGGCGTTATGACCCATTATGTTATTACCTGGGAAGCTACCACCGGCATGTTTAAACTCTATGCCAACGGTGTAAAAATTTCTAATCCGGTTTGGGAAACCCGTGGCGGTGGAAACCCACTGGCATTAAACTTCTTTACCCCAACCCGTCCCATCATTGGTGCCTTTGAAACCGTTGTTTCAGGAACACCCGATGCATGGCAAAGAGGCATGATTGGCCAAATTGACGAAATCCGTGTTTGGAAAAAAGCGTTGGTAGCCAGTGATATCATGTCGCTTTACGAACTCGAAAAAGCAGGCAGATAGTCAATTTTACAGACTGTCCAATGATGAAACCCGTTTATTTCTAATGGAATAGAATATTATTCCCAACATGAGCAGATAGGTGTTTAGAGGTAGTTGGTTGCGTTTTTTTTTTGAAAATTTGCACCGGGTTATCTGATTTGGACAGTCTTTTTATTTCCATTTACTTATATAATTCTTACTATGAGCATTTTCCTGAAATACCCGATAATCCTGTTTTTCACTTTGGCATTGCAGGCCTGCGACAAGAAAGAAAATCCGGTTGAAATAGAAAAACCGGATCCACTTTCCGAGCAAGAGCTGCTTGACAAAGTTCAACTCGATGCATTCCGGTATTTTTGGGACTATGCCGAACCCAACTCAAAGCTTGCCAGAGAGCGGTATCACATTTCGGAACCCTCATTTGACATGAACGTAGTTACAACCGGAGGCTCAGGCTTTGGCCTTATGAACATTCTGGTGGGAATTGAACGCGGTTTTATTACCCGCAGTCAGGCCATTTCAAATCTTCAGACTTCCCTTCGTTTTCTCAGGGATGCCAACCGTTTTCATGGAGCTTGGAGTCACTGGATGGACGGTACAAACGGAAACGTAATTCCCTTTGGAACTGTGGATAACGGTGGCGACATTGTCGAAACCGCTTTTCTGTGCCAGGGATTGATTTGTGTTCGCGAATATTTCAAAAACGGTACTGCCGAAGAGCAGGAACTGGCCAACCTTGCCGATACCTTGTGGAAAGGCGTTGAATGGAACTGGTACACAAAAGGCGAGAATGCCCTTTACTGGCATTGGTCACCGCAATACGAGTGGCAAATGAACTTTAGAATTGAAGGCTACAATGAGTGCCTGATTGCCTACATTTTAGGGGTTTCGTCGCCCACGTTTGCCATTCCTGTGGAAGCCTATCACCAAACATGGGCGCGAAGTGGCGGCATCGTTTCCGACAGGTTAAACTATGGTTTGCCAATTGTTTTAAACTACAACGGAACTTATGGCGTGGGGCCGTTGTTTTGGTCACATTACAGTTACCTGGGACTTGATCCGCGGGGATTGTCCGACCAATATGCAAATTACTGGACATTAACTTGCAACCATGCCAAAATTATGCATAACTATGCCATTGCCAATCCATTGGGATGGACCGGATACAACGACAGTTGCTGGGGGCTGACCGCCAGTTATACCCGGAATTACGATGGTTCGGTGGGTTATACGGCACACCATCCGGGAAACGACCGTGGCGTTATTTCGCCAACTGCTGCCCTTTCCAGTTATCCATATACGCCCGAAGAATCTTTAAAGTTCCTGCGTTACGTGTATGAAACCCATCCCGAAAAGTATGTGGGAATTATGGGACCTTTTGATGCCTTTTCGCCGCACCACAACTGGGTTACAAGGCGTTATCTGGCTATCGATCAGGGACCTATTGCTCCAATGATAGAAAACCATCGCACAGGTTTATTGTGGAATCTTTTTATGGGTGCTCCCGAAGTGCGGCAAGGCTTGATTTTGCTTGGATTTCAATCGTCACAACACGGAATTTAGACCTCATATCATGAAAGTCCGTACTTTATTAATAATTCTGTTATTTTTTAGCTCGTTTTTTCTGCAATCGCAAATTATAAACGACACTTTTTCTGTTGAAATCAGGAAACAATTTAGTTACAAATACAGTCTCTACAAACCTCAGGAAACTAATTCCGCCAAACCGCTGATTGTATTTCTGCACGGTTCGGGGGAACGGGGCAATGATCTCGAAAAACTGAAAATCTATGGCCCTCTAAAATACATTGAGTCGCAACCGCTCGACGCATTCATTCTTGCACCCTTGTGTCCGGAAGGCATTTACTGGGAATCCGAGTCGCTGAATGCCCTTGTTGAGAAAATTATTCATGAAAATCCAATCGATACTTGCCGGATTTATCTAACCGGACTAAGTATGGGAGCGTGGGGAGCATGGAATCTGGCATTTGCCCGTCCACATCGTTTTGCAGCTTTGGCTACCATTGCAGGCTTTGTTGATCGCGTCCCCATGATTGAAAACTGCAAAATCAAAGATATTTCCATTCGAATCTATCACGGACTGCTCGACGATGTCGTCAGTCCCGATTATTCGAAAAACATTTACCAGCGTTTGCAACCGTGCTGTAAAGATTTGCAACTCATTCTTTTCGACGATGCTAACCACGATAGCTGGACCCGGGTTTATTCCAACCCGGAATTTTATAAATGGATGTTAAGCAAAACGAAACAATAAAAAGAACATGATACTTTTACGTCATTTCCCCAGTATAACTCTTCTGGTAATCCTGGCATTCGGTTGTAAACCCGAGCCAGATGCTAATGATAAAAAACAAAGGTTCATAGACAACTTGATTTCCCAAATGACCCTCGAGGAAAAACTGGGTCAATTAAACCTGGTTACCGGTGGCGATATTGTTACGGGTCAGTCAGTCAGCGATAACGTGGCAAAAAAAATTGCTGAAGGAAAAGTGGGTGGTCTTTTTAACATAAAATCGGTTGAAAAAGTAGCTACAATACAAAAAATCGCGGTGGAGCAATCGCGCCTTAAAATTCCCTTGCTTTTTGGCATGGATGTCATTCACGGATACGAAACCACCTTCCCCATTCCTCTGGCTCTGGCAAGCAGCTGGAATAGGGAAGCTATTGAAAAAAGTGCTCGCATAGCAGCACAGGAAGCCACCGCTCAGGGTATCAACTGGACATTTTCGCCCATGGTCGATTTATCGCGCGATCCGCGTTGGGGAAGAGTTGCCGAAGGATCGGGCGAAGATCCATTTTTGGGATCCGAAATCGCTAAATCCATGGTTAAGGGGTACCAGGGAACCGATTTGACAGCCAATAACACCATGCTCGCGTGTGTTAAACATTTTGCTCTTTACGGTGCGCCCGATGCCGGAAGGGATTACAATACAGTGGACATGAGCCGTCTGCGTATGTACAACGAATATTTTCCACCCTACAAAGCCGCCATCGATGCAGGAGCCGGTTCTGTCATGGCTTCCTTCAACGAGGTTGACGGAATTCCTGCAACAGGTAACCGTTGGTTAATGACCGAGGTGCTTCGAAATCAATGGGGATTTAAAGGCTTTGTGGTAACCGATTACACCGGAATAAAAGAGATGATTGAACATGGTGTGGGCGATTTTCAGCAAGTTTCAGCTCTGGCACTCAACGCCGGCATTGACATGGACATGGTCAGCGAAGGATTTTTAAAAACATTACCTCAATCGTTGAACGAGGGAAAAGTGTCGATGCAGAAAATTGACCATTCTGTTCGCCTTATCCTTTCGGCAAAATACGATTTAGGGCTCTTTGATGATCCGTATCTCTATTGCAATCAGGAAAGGGCTAAAAACGAAGTATTTACATCCGAAAACAGAAATATTGCCCGACAGATAGCCGGAGAATCAATGGTGCTATTAAAAAACGAGAACAAACTATTGCCCCTGAAAAAATCAGGAACCATTGCTTTGGTTGGACCTTTAGCCGATTCAAAGGAAAACATGGCCGGAACCTGGAGCGTGGCAACTCGTTTAGACCAATGTATTTCATTGAAACAAGGACTGGAAGAGGCCGTGGGCAGCTCAGCTAAAATACTGTATGCAAAAGGCAGCAACCTGACCTACGATCCGGTTCTCGAAAGCAACGCCACCATGTTTGGACGTTCCCTTAACCGCGATAACCGAACCGATGCTCAGCTGCTTCACGAAGCCTTGCAGGTAGCTGCAAAAGCGGATATCGTTGTTGCAGCACTCGGTGAATCATCGGAAATGAGCGGCGAAAGCAGTTGTCGTACACGATTGGGGATTCCCGATGCGCAAAAGGATTTGCTCAACACGCTACTGAAAACCGGGAAGCCTGTAGTTCTGGTGCTTTTCGCGGGCCGACCGTTGGTGCTTACCGAAGAAAACGAGAAACTGGAAACCATACTTTTGGCATGGTTTGGAGGCTCGGAAGCCGGACATGCCATTGCCGACATCCTTTTTGGTGATGTAAACCCCTCGGGAAAACTACCCATGACCTTTCCCCGACACGAGAGTCAGATCCCCTTGTTTTACAACCACAAAAACACCGGACGACCCTTGGAGTTTACCGATGGCAGGTTCGAAAAATTCAGAACAGGTTATTTAGACGAAACCAACAATCCACTTTTTGCCTTTGGTTTTGGATTAAGTTACACGCAATTTGAGTACAAAAATCTGACGCTTTCAAAAAACACAATGCGTCCCGACGAAAAAATCACGGTTACGGTCGATGTTGTCAATGTTGGCCGATTTGATGGAAAAGAAATTATCCAACTTTATATTCGCGACAAAGTTGGCACCATAACCCGACCTGTAATGGAATTGAAGGGATTCCAAAAACAGGGAATTAAACAGGGAGGACAAAAAACAGTTATATTTGAAATCGGAATCGATGATCTGAAGTTCTACAATCCGGCGTTGGAATGGATTGCAGAACCGGGGGATTTTGATATTTTTATTGGTAAAAACAGTACAGAATACCTAAGCGCATCGTTTACCCTTTTGCCGTGACATTCGGATTCGGAATTTCAAAAACAAGTACGATATGAGACTCATTTTCGCCCTTTTATTTTTTGTGCCCCTGGTGGTTTCGTGTCAACGTAAACAGTTGTCGTCAAGCGATGTCTGCTACTATTTTTCGGTCGAACAGGGCGTGCCCCGATACAGGGTTTTGTACAAAGACAACGTGGTAATCCAAAACAGCAAACTGCAAATCCACCTGAAAGACGGAATCCTGCTCGATCACGACATGGTTTTGCTCAACACCAAAGACGAAAATGTGGACGAAACATGGAAACCCGTCTTGGGAGAGGTGGCGCAAATCAGGAATCTCTATCAACAAACAACCTACTTTTTGCAACAGAAATCGAGTGGGATTAAAGTCAATCTTGTCTTTCGGGCGTTTCAGGAAGGCATTGCTTTCCGGTACGAATTTCCCGCGCAGCCAAACCTCAACTACTTTGTTGTTACCGACGAACTGACAGAATTTAAACTTGCCGGAAACCACCACTGTTTCTGGATTCCGGGCGATTTCGACAGTCAGGAATATGCTTACAACGAGACACGCATTTCGGAAATTGACAACAATAAGCTGGACATGAACAATGGAATTTCGGTAAAATCTATTAAAAATCAGTACAATATCCAATCGCCTGTTCAGATGAAAACCGATGATGGGCTGTATATCAATATATTCGAGGCCGCTGTTGACAATTATCCGGTTATGCACCTACGGATCAACCCCGATACCTACCAGTTAGTGTCGGTTCTGGTTCCCAACGCCATTGGCGATATGGCCTACCTGCAAACTCCGGCCCGCACACCCTGGCGCACCATTATGGTCAGCAGCGATGCCCGTGATTTGCTGTCGTCGAAAATGATACTAAACCTGAACGAACCCTGCAAAATTGCCAACACCGATTGGATTAAACCCATGAAATACGTAGGCATCTGGTGGGAAATGCACATCGGGAAATCGGCATGGGATTACGCCGGATCGCAAAACGGAAGCAACCTTCAGACGCTCGACATGAAACCCACCGGTAAACACGGAGCAACCACCGAAAACACAAAACAGTACATCGATTTTGCTGCCAAACACGGCTTCGACGGAGTACTGGTAGAAGGCTGGAACGTGGGCTGGGAAGATTGGTTTGGCAACTGGAAAGAAAATGTGTTCGATTTCCTGACACCGTATCCCGATTTCAATCTGTCCGAAGTAGCCGAATACGCCAAACAAAAAGGGGTGAAAATGATTATGCACCACGAAACATCGGGTTCGGTATCAAACTACGAGCGCTATCTGGACCGTGCTTTCGATTTGATGAAAAAATACGATTACCCCGCCGTAAAAACCGGCTATGTGGGGCGCATAATCCCCCGCGGCGAATTCCACGACGGGCAAACCATGGTCAACCACTATCACCATGTGGTGAAACGGGCTGCTGATTACCAACTCATGGTTAATTCGCACGAAAGCTCCCGTCCAACAGGGATGCACCGCACCTACCCCAACTACATTGCTGCCGAAGCTGCCCGTGGAAACGAATTCAACGCGTGGAGTTCGGGAAACCCGCCATCGCATGAAACTATTTTGCCTTTCACCCGACTGCTGGGCGGTCCCATGGATTACACACCGGGAATTTTTGAAATTAAGATGAGTGCTTATGACCCGTTGCGCAAGGAACAAGTGCACACAACGCTGGCAAAACAGTTGGCCTTGTATGTAACTATGTATTCTCCACTGCAAATGGCCGCCGATTTGCCTGAAAACTACGAAAAACACCCCGATGCTTTTCAGTTTATTAAGGACGTAGCCCTCGATTGGGACAACAGCATTTACCTCGAAGCCGAACCCGGCGATTACATTACCGTTGTCCGCAAAGCAAAGAACAGCCCCAACTGGTTTTTGGGAGCCATTACCGACGAAAACCCGCGAACCACAACCCTGAAACTCGAATTTCTTGATTTAAACAAAACATACACAGCCACTATTTATCAGGATGGCATGGATGCCGACTGGGAAAAAAATCCTAAATCGTACGAAATCATAAGCCGGACAGTAAATTCAACGCAATCCATTGAGTTGAAACTGGCTCCGGGAGGCGGCACGGCCATTAGTTTTGTGCCTGAGAAATAGTCTTGTAAAGCATTTAGAATAAAAAAGTTATGATAACCTGTAAAAACCTTCAAAACCGCTCACATGCCCCAACGGGGCGCAATATTTGATAATTTAAAGACATAATGGAATTTCTCAACAAACGCATATTTCTATCCTTCTTTTGTCTCCTGCTTTTATCGGGTTTACAACTCGTCGCGCAACAAAAAACCTACTGCAATCCCATCAATATCGACTACGGTTACACCCCATTCGAGGTTTTTTCGCAACAAGGCAAGCACCGCACCACCGCCGATCCGGTTATTGTCAACTTTAAGGGAAAATTTTTCCTGTTTTCCACCAACCAGTTTGGCTATTGGTGGAGCACCGACATGCTGAACTGGAATTTTGTGTCGCGCCGTTTTCTTCTGCCCGACCACAAAGTCATTCACGATTTGAATGCACCGGGTGTCTTTGTTATGAACGACGAAATCTATGTTTACGGCTCGACACACGAACGCGATTTTCCTATCTGGAAAAGCAAAAATCCCACCACCGACGATTGGGAAATTGCCGTTGACACCTTGAAAGTGGGCGCATGGGATCCTGCCTTTTTCTTCGATGAAGAAACAAAAAAGCTGTTTTTATACTGGGGTTCCAGCAACGAGTTCCCGCTTTTGGGAACCGAATTGGATACAAAAACCTTACAGTCCGACGGTTTTGTCAAACCCTTGCTTTCGCTTCACGACAACGATCACGGCTGGGAGCGTTTTGGCGAATACAACGACAACACGTTCCTGCAGCCCTTTATGGAAGGGGCTTGGATGACCAAATACAACAATAAATTCTATTTACAGTACAGCGCACCGGGAACCGAATTCAGCGGTTATGCCGATGGCGTGTATGTCAGCACCAACCCATTGGAAGGCTTTAGTTATCAGCAACACAACCCCATTTGCTATAAACCCGGGGGATTTGCCCGTGGGGCCGGGCACGGAGCCACGTTTCAGGACAACAACGGTGAATATTGGCGCGTGGCAACCATTGCCATTGGCGTAAAAAACAATTTCGAGCGTCGTATTGGTATTTGGCCTGCCGGTTTTGACACCGACGACGTAATGTATTGTAATACGTCATACGGCGATTACCCCAGTCTGCTGCCACACGAAAAACCCGACCATCAGAAAGGAAACTTTGTTGGTTGGATGCTGCTAAACTATCAAAAGCCGGTTCAGGCCTCGTCAACTTTGGGAGGAATGCAGCCCAATTTTGCCGTCGATGAAGATATTAAAACCTATTGGTCGGCCAACACTGCCAACGCCGGAGAGTGGTTTCAATCCGACCTTGGCGAGGAATCGACCATAAGAGCCATTCAGGTCAACTTTGCTGACCATGATGCTGAATTTATGGGCAAGACACAGAATAAAAGCCACAAATACAAAATCTGGTCGTCCGCGGATGGCAAAAAATGGAAACTGATTGTCGATAAGTCGGCCAATACAACCGACGTTCCTCACGATTATGTTGAACTGGCAACCCCACAGCAAGCCCGCTATGTAAAAATTGAAAACATAACTATGCCCACCGGAACATTTGCCCTGAGCGGATTGCGGGTTTTTGGAAATGTTGTGGGAAATCCACCTGCCGAAGTTCAAAAATTTGTAGCCTTGCGAGCCGACCCGAAAAAACATGGCGAACGCCGTAAAGCGTGGCTCAAATGGCAACAAAACCACCAGGCCGACGGGTATGTCATTTACTTTGGAAAATCACCCGGTAAACTCTATGGAAGCATCATGGTGTATGGCAAAAACGAGTACTATTTTACAGGAATGGACAGAACCGATGCTTATTACTTTCAAATTGAAGCCTTCAACAACAAAGGCATTTCAATCCGTTCTGCAGTCATAAAATCCGAATAAAAACAAGAGAGGTATATCAACTAACAATGTAATCCGATGAGTACACACAAACCCACGAACTACCCGGCGCTATACACACTAATTGGCGTGTTCTTCTTCTGGGGATTTATTGCCGCCTCGAACGGTGTTTTTATCCCGTTCTGCAAATCGAAATTCGAACTGTCGCAGTTTCAGAGCCAGCTGATTGACTCGGCTTTCTATTTTGCCTACTACATTGGCGCTTTTCTGTTATTCCTGCTTTCAGTAGCCGGGAAAAAAGATTTCCTCAACAGTTGGGGATTCAAAAACGGAATTGTCTATGGATTAATGATTTCCGTTGTCGGAGCTTTTGCCATGTTTCCCGCTTTGGCATCAAACAGTTTTGCCTTTATTCTGGCCTCGCTGTTCATAATCGGGTTGGGATTTTCGCTGCAACAAACGGCGGCAAACCCGCTGGCCATTGCCCTTGGCGATGAGCGAACCGGAGCCAACCGTCTGAACCTCGCCGGCGGTATCAACTCGTTTGGAACGACCATTGGCCCGGTGGTTTTTGCCCTGGCGCTGCTGGGAACAACGCATTTGGAGGAAAGCCTTATTAAAGGGCTCAGTCTTTCCACCGTACAATGGCTGTATGTTGCCATTGGGTTTGCGTTTCTGGGAGCTGGTTTGTTATTCAAATTCTCGAAGAAAATTCCAAACGAAAAGAATAACGAACCTTTTGAGAATGAAGCCAAAGCAACCGGAATGCTCAGTTTTATTACCGTTGTGTTGGTAATTGTTTTGGCCTTTATCTTTATCCAGAATACGGGAACCGATGTTCATAAAAGCAGCAAAACTGCCCTCTATTTAATCCTTGCCGGAATTGGCGTTTTGGTGGCCGGATTGCTTTCATCGTCGCTTTTGGCAAAGAAAAACCACGAAGGTTGGGGCGCCCTGAAATACCCGCAATTAGCATTGGGGATGCTGGCTATTTTTGTTTACGTTGGAACCGAAGTAACCATTCAAAGTAACCTGGGAGAATATTTGAAACACATTGATTTCTCGAACTTCCTGAAAACAAACCCCAATTCGCAGTACGAAGAGTTTCTGGCTCTGCTGGCCGGCAACCAGGTAGAAGGATTCTGGACAGCCATGACCCCTATGCTGGTGTCACTTTACTGGGGAAGCCTTATGATTGGCCGTTGGGCCGGTGCCATTTCAGCGTTCAACCTGTCGTCGAAAAAGAAAAGCATGGCGCTGATTATTGTGCCCTACGTGGCCTTTTTGGTTATCCTTTTCTCGAACTGGATTGCCGGTGTATCAACCCACAGTTTGATGCTCATTTTGCCCTACGCAGCCGTCATTCTGATTCAGATTTTTGGATTCTATCTTGGACAGGACAAACCGGCCAAAACCCTGTTGATATTTGGAATTCTGGGCGTTGCAGCCATGATAACCGGCATGTACACCACCGAAGCCATTTCGGTGTTTGCCTTTGTGAGTGGCGGATTGTTCTGTTCGGTTATGTGGCCCGTAATTTTCAGCTTGTCGCTGCAAGGGTTGGGAAAATTCACCTCGCAGGGTTCGGCCTTCCTGATTATGATGATTCTTGGCGGTGCCTTTTTGCCCCCCTTGCAGGGTAAAATTGCCGACCTGTCGGACATAACCACCTCGTATTGGGTGCCCGTTGTCGGTTTCATGTACCTTGCCCTGTTTGCCGTTTTAGTACAGGGAATTTTGCGCAAACAGAAAATTGAAATATAATTCTGGAACATTTCCGCCAACCGAAACCGTTGGTTAAAATAAACAACCCCCGCTGGTGTAGGGGCTGCTGAAAAAGTCAATGCAAATTTCGTTTTTTTACCGAAACGCTTTTTTGGTGTGAACAAAACCTGTGGTTACCCGGGGCACGAATGCCCGATGCGCGGCGGCCTGACAAAACTGCGGGCCAGGCGTTGGCGTGATATGGCAAACCGGTTAGAGC